>NZ_JBSVWN010000009.1:0-142339 GCF_054071325.1 Pseudomonas sp. SDO5215_S409
CGGAACCCTTGAGTTTATTGGGTTCCTGTCCTCAGGTCGGGATTGCAACAAAATCTTGCTTCGATGATCGACCAGTCCCGGGCCAGCGGGGCGAAGGTGCTGCTGCTGGGCATGCAGTTGCCGCCCAACTACGGCCCTAAATACACCACCGCGTTTGCCGCGGTCTACGGTGCACTGGCCAAGGAAAAATCCGTCGCGCTGGTGCCGTTTTTCCTCGAGGGAATAGGTGGGCATCCAGAGCTGATGCAAGCCGATCAATTGCACCCGGCAGTCGCTGCGCAGGGCAAGTTGCTGGAAAATGTCTGGCCGACGCTAAAACCGCTGCTCTGACGCTTCTCTCGCTGCGGTCTTTGGGCTAATGTGGCGCCCCCCTGATTCGGAGCCCCAGATGTCGCGCCCTGCCTGGTCCCTGTTTAACTACCAACTGATCGAGCCCGACGAGCAGTTGGACCTGTTCGCCTGCCAGGAAGTCCGGGTGCATCTGGTTGCGCGTCAACTGGAGTTGGGCGGCTCGATCGACCGCACCCTGTGCGGCACATTGCTGCCAGCGCAGCCGCGCTGGTCGCGGGTAGACCGCTCGATCTTCCAAGACCTGCGCCTGTGCCCGTTGTGCCGGGCGATTCTCGAATCGCAGAAGCGTGGCACACCGCCGATCTGGCCGGAGCTGCGCTTCGAGCTTTGAAGGTGGTGGCCATCTGGCGCCCGTGTACAATCAAGCCCATTACTTACCCGTCGATCTGCGAAGGAATTCCCGGATGTTGTCGCGTCTCTGTGTCGTTACCCGTTGCCTGTCCCTCGCTGCACTGTGCGCCGCCGGTCCTGCATCGGCCTTGCAGTTCCCGTTACCCCCGCCAGGTGAAGACATCATCGGCGAAGTGCAGGTGATCAAGGCCAAGTACGAGGACACCTTCGCGGACCTTGGCACCACCTACGACCTGGGCTATTCGGAGATGGTCGCGGCCAACCCGGGCGTGGATGCCTGGTTGCCGGGGGCCGGCACGGATATCGTGCTGCCGACGCGCTTTATCCTGCCGCCGGGCCCGCGCGAGGGCATTGTGATCAACCTGGCAGAGTACCGCCTCTACTATTACCCCAAAGGCCAGAACGTCGTTTATACCTTCCCGCTGGGCATCGGTCGCGAAGGGTGGGGCTCGCCGATCGCGCACACCAGCATCATCGCCAAGACGCCGAACCCGACCTGGACGCCACCGGCCTCGATCAAGGCCGAGCACGCGGCCAATGGCGACCCGTTGCCCAACGTGGTGCCGGCCGGGCCGGACAACCCGCTGGGGCCGTTCAAGTTCACGCTGGGTACGCCCGGTTACCTGATTCACGGTTCCAACATGAAATTTGGTATCGGCACGCGTACAAGCCACGGCTGCTTCCGCATGTTTAACAACAACGTGCTCGAGATGGCGGACATGGTGCCGGTAGGCACCTCGGTGCGCATCATCAACGATGCCTACAAGTTCGGCACCAGCGGCGGCAAGGTCTTCCTTGAGGCACACACGCCGTTGAACGACGACGGCACGCCGTCGGTGGTGGACAAGCACACCGCCGTGATCAATGCCTTGCTCAAGCGTGAAGACCTGGCCAATAACCTGCGGGTCAATTGGGATGAGGTACGCGATGTGGTCGCGGCCGAAGATGGCTTGCCGACCGCGATCGGTGCACCGGGCGCTGCGGTGCCGGTGGCGTCGAGCACGCCGGTCGATCTGCAGCAATAACGCAGGTTGGGCCATAACCCGTCATCTTGTGGGGTGGCGGGTTTTTTATTGCCCGGTGCCTAGTGCTTTAACAGCAGGCACAAAAAAGCCGATCCAAACTGGATCGGCTTGATAACAACCCCGAAGGATTATTACTTGCGGCTTGCTTTTTCAAGCATGCGCAGAGCGCGCTCGTTAGCTTCGTCAGCAGTCTGTTGTGCTTTTTGAGCAGCAGCCAGCGCTTCATCAGCTTTACGGTAGGCTTCGTCTGCACGAGCCTGGGAGCGAGCTGCTGCGTCTTCAGTTGCAGTCAGGCGAGCTTCGGTTTCTTTGGAGACGCTGCTGCAACCGGTAGCCAGAACTGCGGCCAGAGCCAGAGCAGAGAATTTCAGAACGTTGTTCATCGTGTTCCCCTTCAAGGACTTTCTATTAAAGGACTACTCTCTCAGAGTGAGCTAATAGCCGGTGCACATACTACCCATTACTTGTAGTAAGTAAACTGACGTAGCGCAAGAAGCAAAAAAAATTCTTGTGCCGAATCTATTTTCGCGGGGCGGGGGCCGCGTTGTATAAAAAATGTTCAGTTTTTTGCACTCGGCCCAAGATTGGATCCGGCCTGAAAGACCCGGCCCGCGTGTGTTGAACCATCTAAACGGGGCTAAATTTATATATCGTCGCGGACACTATTGTTCAGATTCTCTTTGTGCCCACCGGTATCTTTTGTGCATGTAGAGGTGACTTTAAGAGCGCCTGTTCGTCTCACCCTTCAACTGCCGGCAATGTTCAGGCCATCGATCCCAGGATGTTCGATAGGCCCTTTCTACGCCCGCCAGCACGAACGGATGACGAGTGCGCCTTGAGCAATCGCACAAGGGGGGCCTACTATTCCTGTGTGCAGGTGGCGGCCCTCACCGCAGGGCTTTTCTCGTTGTCGACACCGGCACGGGGTGGCGTAGATGTTCCTTCGCCGGAAAAACATCGGTAAGGTAGGGGTCGCAAACTTAGACCCGCGAGGAGTAGTGATGAGCGAGGCGTTGTCCATCCACCATGACCAGGCTGGTCATCAGTTCGAGACCAATGTGGACGGTTATCGTGCCTATCTGACCTATATGGACCTGGGTAAACAGACGCTGGATATCTACCGCACGTTTGTCCCCAATGCCTTGCGCGGCCGGGGCATCGCTGCCGCGCTTACCGAACAGGCCTTGAAGTACGCTGAAGAGGCAGGCTATACGGTGATCCCGTCCTGCTCCTACGTGGAGCGCTACATGGAGCGTCACCAGCGCCACGCCGCCAAGCTGTAAGCGCACGCATTTCCATGAAAAACGCCGGGCAGATGCCCGGCGTTTTTGTGTGCGCGGTTTTATCAGCCGCGGGTGCGCTTGGGCAGCACGTCCTTGAGCTTGGCGTGCATGCTGCGCAGGGTGTTCTCGGTGGCAGACCAGTCGATGCAGGCATCGGTGATCGACACGCCGTATTGCAGGTCGGCCAGATCCTTTGGAATGGCCTGGCAACCCCAGTTCAGATGACTTTCGACCATCAGGCCGATAATCGACTGGTTGCCTTCCAGGATCTGGTTGGCGACGTTTTCCATCACCAACGGTTGCAGGGCCGGGTCCTTGTTGGAGTTGGCGTGGCTGCAATCGACCATGATATTGGGCTTGATCTTCGCCTTGTTCAGCGCCTGTTCGCACAGGGCCACACTGACCGAATCATAGTTGGGCTTGCCGTTGCCGCCGCGCAGTACCACGTGACCGTAGGCGTTGCCCTTGGTGGTCACGATGGACACGCCACCTTCCTGGTTGATGCCCAGGAAGCGGTGCGGGCTGGACACTGATTGCAGCGCGTTGATCGCTACGGTCAGGCCGCCGTCGGTGCCGTTCTTGAACCCGACGGCTGAGGACAGGCCGGAGGCCATTTCGCGGTGCGTCTGGGATTCGGTGGTGCGCGCACCAATCGCCGACCAGCTGATGAGGTCTTGCAGGTACTGCGGCGAAATCGGGTCCAGCGCTTCGGTGGCGGTCGGCAGGCCCATTTCGGCCAGGTCCAGTAACAGCTGACGGCCGATGTGCAAGCCGTCCTGGATCTTGAACGAGTCGTCCAAGTACGGGTCGTTGATCAAGCCTTTCCAGCCGACGGTGGTCCGTGGCTTCTCGAAATAGACGCGCATCACCAGGTACAGGGTGTCGGAGACTTCTGCGGCCAGCACCTTGAGGCGTTCGGCGTACTCGTGGGCTGCCTTGAGGTCGTGGATCGAGCAAGGCCCGATAACCACGAACAGGCGGTGGTCGGTGCCGTCGAGAATATTACGAATGACTTCGCGGCCCTTGGTGACGGTCTGCAGGGCAGCGTCGCTCAAAGGAATGTCGCGCTTGAGCTGATCGGGGGTGATCAGCGTCTCGTTGGATTCGACGTTAAGGTCGTTGATCGGTAAATCAGCCATCGTGTTACTCGTCAGGGTCACGGGTGCCGCCCGCCAACGATCCCCGTGCGGCGGAGCACAGCATGATTTGAATGCAGGGGGACCGAACCTTAGCGCGTTACAAGGCCCGTAGACAATGGGCAAAGGCCGGTTTAATCCAGCGCCGCCTGCCCAAACGCCTCATGGGAGAACTCGACGGCATGGCGCGTGACCCATTCGTGCGCCAGGGCCTCGATGTGCCGGGAGGTGGGGCCGGTGTCGGCGTGCAAGCGGCAATAGCGTTCGATCTGGCACACTTGCTCGCTCATCCTGGCGCCGAACAGGGCGTGTTCATCGGTAAAGGTAATGCCGACGCGGTAGCCGTTTTCCGCTTTGCGGCACCAGGCGACGTAACCCGGGTAGCGGGCGGTAGCGCCCAGCGAAGGCAGGTGCATCTCGATGGCCGTGCCCAGGCGCCAGGCCCGTGGGCAATTGCAGGCGACGCCGCCCAGGCCGATAGTGTGCAGCCGTTGGCGGGAAATGCCGGAAAGGGGACGTTGGGTTAATTCGACAGCGACATCATCAGGGTGAGGAAAAAAACGACCCATGCACACAGACTCCGAGCACCGTGCGATCGACGGCGGTGGCAGCAGTATAGTGAAAGAACTCGAGCTTACCGATTTGGATATCGACCAGCAATTGCTGAGGTTGCCCGGTGTCTCCCTGGTGGTGTTCACAAGCCCGGGGTGCGCGAGCTGCCGCTGGGCGCGCCAGCAGGTGCCGGGCTGGGCATTGCCGGTCGAACGCGTGTGCTGGGTGGACGCCGGAGACAACGGCGGTGCCGTCGAGCGTTACCAGATCTTTCATTTGCCCGCGTTGTTTGTGGTGTGCGAGGGTCAGTTCCACGGGCAACTACACGCCCGCTTGACCGCCAACGACCTGACGGCGGCGGTGAACCAGGCGCTCTTGCGCTCACCAGAGGATTTGCCATGACAGTTGTTGCAACGCGGGCGCCACGCATCGGCATCATCGGGACTGGTGCCATTGGTGGTTTTTACGGGGTGATGTTGGCGCGTGCCGGCTTTGACGTACATTTTTTGTTGCGCAGTGAGTACGCCGACGTCGCTGAGCGCGGGTTGCACATCAACAGCGCGGTGCATGGCGCGTTGAGCCTGCACCCGGTCCAGGCTTATGCCCGGGCAGCCGACATGCCGCCGTGCGACTGGCTGTTGGTGGGCACCAAGACCACGGGCAACGTGGAACTGGCGCCGACGATCGCCCAGGTCGCCGCGCCGCAGGCCAAGGTGGTGGTGCTGCAAAACGGCCTGGATGTCGAAGACAGCTTGCGCGAGCACCTGCCCGCGTCGCTGCACCTGCTGGGCGGCCTGTGTTACATCGCCGCTTATCGTTCCGGCCCGGGCGTGGTTGAACATCAGGCACTGGGGCGGGTCAATCTGGGTTATCACAGCGGCAGCGCGGCCAACGATGCCGCCCGCCAGCAAGCTATCGTGCAAGAGGGCGCCGCGCTGTTTCATCAGGCGGGCATCGACTCCCAGGCCATGGCCAGCGTCCACGAGGCGCGCTGGCACAAACTGGTGTGGAACGTGCCCTACAACGGTTTGTCGGTTTTACTTCAGGCCGGCACCACGAAACTGATGGCGGACGAGGCCAGTCGCGAACTGGTCCAGGCCTTGATGGCAGAAGTGGTGCAGGGCGCCCATGCCTGTGGCTATGAGATTGCCGCCAGTTACGCCGAACAGATGTTTACCATGACCGAGAATATGGTCGACTACTGGCCCAGCATGTACCACGACCATGCCCACAAGCGCCCGCTGGAGCTGGACGCCATTTATGCGCGCCCGCTGGCGGCCGCGGCGGCGGCGGGGTGTGAGTTGCCGCGCATGCGCATGCTCTATCAGGCCTTGAGTTTTATTGATCGACACAATCGCTGACACAGGGGAAGGCAGATGGCGAAGGGATTGGGCGACAAACTGGTGCTGGCGATTTCCTCGCGGGCGCTGTTCGACCTGAGCGAGAGCCACCGGGTGTACCTGGCGCAAGGTGTCGAGGCGTACCGCAAATACCAGATCGACCATGAAGAGGAAACGCTGGAGCCGGGCGACGCCTTTCCCTTGGTCAAAAAGCTGTTGAGCCTGAACGCCAGCCTGGGTCGCGCCCGGGTCGAAGTGGTGCTGGTGTCGCGCAACAGCGCCGACACCGGCCTTCGGGTTTTCAATTCCATCCAGCACTACGGCCTGGATATTTCCCGCGCTGCATTCGTTGGCGGGCGCAGTCCTTATCCGTATCTGGCCGCGTTTGGTTGCCACCTGTTTTTGTCCACCCACGCCGACGATGTGCGCAGCGCCCTGGATGCCGGCTTTGCGGCCGCGACCATTTTGTCGGGCGGCGCCCGGCGTGCGTCCAGTGAAGAGCTGCGCATTGCCTTTGACGGCGACGCGGTGTTGTTCTCGGATGAGTCCGAGCGCATCTATCAATCCGGGGGGCTGGCGGCCTTTCAGGCCAGCGAGCGGGAGTCGGCGCGCGAACCCTTGCGGGGCGGGCCGTTCAAGGGGTTCCTGGCGGCGCTCAACCTGTTGCAGCGCGAATTCGCCGACGAGGCCTGCCCGATCCGCACAGCGTTGGTCACCGCCCGTTCGGCGCCGTCCCACGAGCGGGTGATTCGTACATTGCGCGAGTGGGATATCCGGCTGGACGAGTCGCTGTTTTTGGGTGGCCTGGAAAAATCGGCGTTTCTCGAGGCGTTCGCCGCCGATGTGTTTTTCGACGACCAGGCCGGTCATTGCGAGAAGGCCAAGGACGTGGTGGCCACCGGGCATGTGCCGCATGGCATCAGCAACGAGTTGAAAATCGGCAGTGAGAGCTAAGTCCATCGCACGCCGGTGGCGCTGCTAAGCTGAAGCAATCCCCGCCATCCTGGCTGTCCAGGAGGTTTTATGATCCGTTCGATTTTGTACGCCACCGACCTGGGCCTGTATGCGCCTTATGTAATGCAACATGCACTGGCGCTGGCACGAACGTTCAATGCCGAGTTGCATGTGATCCACGTGGTGGAACCCATCGGGCTGTTCGCTGAATCGGTGCTGCACAGCTACCTTGATGAGCAGGCCTTGAGTGAGTGGCAGAGCCAGGGCCTGACCACGGTAATGGCCAATATCGAGCAGCGGGTGCTGGACAGTTTTCGCGAGGAACTGGGGGATGGCGAGCAAGACCTCAATTTGATCCGCTCGGTGCGGGTGATCCAGGGGGATCCCTGCGACGTGATTGTGCAGCAGTCGAAGAAACTCTCGGTGGATCTGTTGATCGTAGGCAGTCACAGCCAGCAAGTGGGGGTGGCGACGCCCTTGGGGCGGACCGCTGCGCGGGTCTTGCAACTGTCGGCCGTGCCGGTGTACCTGGTGCCGTTGTTGCAGCGCAGGCGCAGCGATGACATTTGATGGTAAAAAACGATAAAAAGTTCTAGATTTATCCGTCTTACCTTTAATATAGTTATATACCGTCGCTGATACCCGTGGCGTCTATCTGCTTTGAGGGATTGATATGAAGCTTCAACAACTGCGCTACATCTGGGAAGTGGCGCACCACGACCTCAACGTTTCCGCTACCGCTCAAAGCCTCTACACCTCGCAACCCGGTATCAGCAAGCAGATCCGCCTGCTCGAAGACGAGCTGGGTGTGGAAGTGTTCGCCCGCAGCGGCAAGCACCTGACCCGCGTGACCCCGGCCGGTGAGCGCATCATCACCACCGCTGGCGAGATCCTGCGCAAGGTCGAAAGCATCAAGCAGATCGCCCAGGAGTTCTCCAACGAGAAAAAGGGCACCCTGTCCATCGCCACCACCCACACCCAGGCCCGCTATGCGCTGCCGCCGGTGATCCGTGACTTTATCAAGCAATACCCCGACGTGGCCCTGCACATGCATCAGGGCTCGCCCATGCAAATCGCCGAAATGGCCGCCGACGGCACCGTTGATTTCGCCATCGCCACCGAGGCCTTGGAGTTGTTCGGCGACCTGGTGATGATGCCGTGCTATCGCTGGAACCGCTGCGTGGTGGTGCCCCAAGGCCACCCGTTGGCCAAGCTGCCCAAGCTCACTCTTGAAGCCCTGGCCGAATACCCGATCGTGACCTACGTGTTCGGTTTCACCGGCCGCTCCAAACTCGACGAAGCCTTCAGCCACCGCGGTCTTACACCCAAAGTGGTGTTCACCGCTGCCGACGCCGACGTGATCAAAACCTACGTACGCCTGGGCCTGGGCGTGGGCATCGTCGCCAAGATGGCGGTGGACACCAAGCTCGACAACGACCTGGTGGTGCTCGATGCCAGCGAATTGTTCGAGTCCAGCGTGACCAAAATCGGGTTCCGTCGTGGCACTTTCCTGCGGGGCTTTATGTGCGATTTCATCGAGAAGTTCGCGCCGCACCTCACGCGTGAAGTCATGGCCAAGGCCATCCAGTGCCACAACAAGCAAGAACTGGAAGAGTTGTTCGACGGCGTTGAACTACCGGTTCACTGACCCGCTCACTTGACCTCGGTAACGACAAACTGTTGCCGAGTGCCCGCCACCAGCACCTCCACCTCATCACCTTCGAACTTGCCCAACAGGCCTTTGCCCAAGGGCGAGCGCGGGGTGATGACGGTCACCGGTTGCCCCACCACATCCACTTTCAGGCCGGCCCCGTCAGGCGCCAGAAACAGCCATTGCTGGCGGCCGCGTTCATCTTCCAGCCCTAATAACGCACCCACCTCGATACCCCGTTGTTCATCATAGGGGCGCAGGTGCAGGTGTTGGCACAGGGTCAGCGCTTGCTTGATCTCCTCCACCCGCCGGGCTTGGCCGGTGGCCAGGTAAGAGGCCTCCAGCCCCAGGGTGTCGTATTTGTTTTCTGCGATGTTTTCTTCATGGGTCGCGGTTTCGTAAGCGACTTGCGCGGCCCGGCGGACGATATCGAGATCGACCGCAAGCTTTTCCAGGATCAACGTGTGGACGGCGTGTTTATTCATGGCTGGGTTTGATCATCAATCGCAAAATTGCAGGACACTGGACCGGCTCTTGTCGCTGGGGGCGTTCTGGTCCTGCTGCAGCCAGAACTGGCATTTGGGGTTGTTCAGGTTACGCGGGTTGTTGCGGGCCTGGTCCAGCGTCTGCTGTTGTTCCTGCTTGCGCAGGTTTTCCTGGTATTGCTCAAACATCCGGTTCGGCGGTTCCGGCGCCACAACGGCGGGTTTGCCCAATTGCTGCACGGCCTGCGCGACCGGAGCGAGGCTTTGTTCAAACAGATAATGGGCCGCCAACCCGGCCGTCAACACCACGGCCACAGCGCCTAGCCACACGCCAAACGCCACGGCGAGGCTGAGTTTGAACAGCGAAAACGGACGATCAGGCATGGCGGCCTCCTGGCGGGCGCGGGCGGTGTGGCGCCGATTGTCGCACAGCCTGATGGCAGAATAATCGCGATCGGCCCTTCTGCATCCAGGCATTTATGCGGACAATCAGGCCTTTTAGCAGGGGAGCCCGGAATGAAAGCCCGCTGGGATATTTTTTGCAGCGTCGTCGACAACTACGGTGATATCGGCGTGACCTGGCGCCTGGCCCGCCAATTGGTGGCCGAACACGGTTGCGCCGTGCGCCTGTGGGTCGATGACCTGCGCGCCTTTGAGCGCCTGTGCCCGCAAGTCGATACAGAGGCGCAGCAGCAGTGGCAGGAAGGCGTGGACGTTCGCCATTGGCCGCACACCGGGTGCCCTGGCGAGGCGGCGGACGTGATCATCGCCGCGTTTGCCTGCCAGTTGCCACCTGACTACATGGAAGCCATGGCCGCCCGTGAGCGCCTGCCGCTGTGGATGAACCTGGATTACCTGAGCGCCGAAGAGTGGGTGGTGGGCTGCCACGGGTTGCCGTCCGTCAAGTTCAAGGGCGTGCAAAAGTACTTCTTTTTCCCGGGCTTTCGCCCGCACACCGGCGGCCTGCTGCGGGAGGCGGGGTTGCTGGAGCAGCGTCAGGCGTTTCAGCAGGATGCCCAGGCCCAGCAACACTTCCTGCAAAACCTTGGCATTTTTCCTGCGGCCGGGGCGCGGCTGATGTCGTTGTTTGCCTACGAAAACGCCGGCCTGGCCAGTTGGTTCGACGCCCTGGCGCAAGACGGGCAGGCCACGCACCTGCTGGTTCCCGAAGGGCGGATCCTGGGGGATGTGCAGCGCTGGCTGGGGGGGGATTCGCTGGCGGCGGGTGCCGTGCATCAGCGGGGCGCGCTGACGGTGCAAGTGATTGCGTTCGTGCGCCAGGAACACTACGACCGCCTGCTCTGGTGCTGCGACTTCAATGCCGTGCGCGGCGAGGACTCGTTCGTGCGGGCGCAATGGGCCGCGCGCCCGCTGTTGTGGCACATCTACCGGCAGGACGAAGACATTCACCTGGACAAGCTCGATGCGTTTCTGGCGTTGTACACCGCCGGGTTATCGCCCGCGGCAAAGGCTGCGCTAGTGGACCTTTGGCAGGTCTGGAACACGGATGGCGATATGGCACAACCCTGGAAAAGGCTGCAAGCGCATTGGCCTGAGGTGTCGTTGCACGCACAAACATGGTGTCTGGAACAGGGCTTGCAGGCGGATCTTGCAACGGCGCTAGTACAGTTTTATGAAAGTTGGATATGATACGCGGCCTAGATTTTTGACAATCCCATCCAAATTTCGGATATCTGCAATGAAAACTGGTAAAGAACTGAAACCCGGTACCGTGATCCGTATCGACAACGACCCTTGGTTGGTTCAGAAAGCTGAGTTCACCAAGTCGGGTCGTAACAGCGCAATCATGAAGACCAAGCTGAAGAACCTGCTGACCGGTTACAAAACCGAAACCGTTTACAGCGCCGATGACAAACTGGATGACGTGATCCTCGACCGCAAAGAAGCGAGCCTGTCCTTCATCAGCGGCGACTCCTACACGTTCATGGACACCACCGACTACACCATGTACGAGCTGAACGCTGAAGACATCGAAGCCGTTCTGCCGTTCATAGAAGAAGGCATGACCGACGTCTGCGAAGCCGTGTTCTTCGAAGATCGCCTGGTTTCCGTAGAGCTGCCGACCACCATCGTGCGTAAAGTGGCCTACACCGAAGGTTCCGCTCGCGGCGACACGTCGGGCAAGGTCATGAAGCCGGCCAAACTGGCTAACGGTACTGAGCTGCAAGTAGCCGATTTCATCGAAATCGACGACCTGATCGAGATCGACACCCGTGAAGGTGGTTCGTACAAAGGCCGCGCCAAGAAGTAATTCTGGCCACGCCGAAACACAAAAAACCCGACCATGAGTCGGGTTTTTTTTGACGCGGTGTTTTTACTTCAGGTGTTGCTTGAGCTCGTCCGACGCTTGCAGCAGGGCCGAGCGCACGGCCGGCACCTGGCTGACCACGTTGAGCAGGCCGTAGTCGTGGATCATGCCGTTGTAGCGCACCGCGGTGACCGGCACGCCGGCCTCGTCCAGCTTGCGGGCGTAGGCTTCGCCTTCGTCGCGCAATACGTCGGCACCTGCTGTTTGCACCAGGGCCGGTGGCAGGCCCTTGAGCTGTGCGGGGGTGGCCCGCAGCGGTGACGCGTAGATTTCGGCGCGCTGGTTGGCGTCGGTGGTGTAGCTGTCCCAGAACCACTTCATCATGTTTTTGGTGAGGAAGTGCCCTTCGGCGTACTGGTTATAGGACGGGGTGTCGAAGTTGGCATCGGTCACTGGCCACAGCAGCAGCTGGAACTTGATCGCCGGTGTGCCTTTGTCCTTGGCCATCAGGCTGACCACGGCCGCCATGTTGCCCCCCACGCTGTTACCGGCGACTGCCAGGCGTTTGCCGTCGACATTGATTTGCTGCCCGTGCTCGGCCACCCATTTCGTGGCGGCGTACGCCTGGTTGATGGCGACCGGGTAATGCGCTTCCGGTGACGGCGTGTAATTGACGAACACGGCTGCCGCCCCCGAACCCACTACCAGGTCGCGTACCAACCGCTCATGGGTCGGGAAGTCCCCGAGTACCCAACCGCCCCCGTGGAAGAACATGAACACCGGCAATGTGCCCTTGACCCCGGCCGGCCGCACGATGGTCAGCGCCAGAGGCTGACCGTCGACCTGGATAGTCTTGTGGCTCACATCGGCCTTTGGCAGCGTGAGTTTCACCCCCGCCTGGGCGCCTGTCAGCACCGCACGGGCCTGCTGAGGCGTCAGTTGTTCCATCGGTTTTCCGGTGCCTGCGTTCAATGCATCCAGAAACGCCTGGGTGGTGTGCTCAACGTCACCGCCTGCGGCATTGGCCTGGGTGATGGACAGGGCAAGCAGGGTGCCGGTGACGACTTTGCCAAATGTGTTCATGTGCTTCTCCGGGGGCCGTGTGGGGTTAGACGGTCACATGCAGGCGAACATCGACGTTGCCACGGGTGGCGTTGGAGTACGGGCACACCTGGTGAGCGGCGTCGACCAGGCTTTGTGCGTCAGCCGCGTCCAGGCCTGGCAGGCTGATGTGCAGGTCGATGTCCAGGCCGAAACCGCCGGGGATCTGGCCGATGCCGACATGCGCTGTGATCGCGGCGTCGTCGGGAACCTTGCGTTTGGTCTGGCTGGCGACGAACTTCAGGGCACCGATAAAGCAGGCCGAATAACCGGCGGCGAACAGTTGCTCCGGGTTGGTGGCCTGACCGCCAGCACCGCCCAGTTCTTTGGGCGTGGCCAGTTTGACGTCGAGGATGTTGTCGCTGGAAACAGCACGACCGTCACGGCCGCCGGTGGAGGTAGCTACTGCGGTATAGAGTGCTTGCATGGTGTGTTCCTTGCTGATTGTTTGTGCTAAATGTTTGCGCGCTAAGTAAGTGGCGAGATTAATGTATCGCGCTAATATTTTGCGCGCAATATAAATTTATAAAAAAGTTTTCGATACGGCTTTCAGGCGTTTAAAAAGGGCTTACACGCTGGCTTGTAAATGGCTGCGCAGGGCGACCAGTTCTGACTGCAGTTTGAGCAGTTGCTCAAGGGCCATTCCGCTGGCGCCGAGGATGCAATGGGGGATCTCCATTGCCTTGTCCCGCAGGGCGCGGCCGGTGTCGGTCAGCTGTACCACCACCACACGCTCGTCTTCGCGGCTGCGGGTGCGACTGAGCACGCCTTCGGCCTCCAGGCGCTTGAGCAGCGGTGTGAGCGAGCCCGGGTCAGTCAGCAGGCGGCTGCTGATTTCTCCGACGGTCAAACCGTCTTCTTCCCACAAAACCATCATCGCAAGGTATTGCGGGTAGGTCAGGCCGAGGGCTTGCAACAGCGGCTTGTAAACCTTGGTCATCATCAGGGAGGTGGAGTGCAGGGCGAAACACAGCTGGTTGTCGAGCCGCAGGGATTCGCAGGTATCAGGGGTTTTGGTCATGGCAATCGCCTTAAAACGTGTATGGGCGGGAATCTAGCGGCCAACTGTTTAATGCGCCAGATAATTCTGGCCGTACGGTCAGCCCAAACCGCTTTGCAGGGCCAGATCCCACGGCGGAACCGGGCTGAAACGCGCCTTGAGGTATTCCAGCAACAAGCGGCTTCGGGCATTGGCGTGTTGTTGCAGGCGCAATGCGTAAATACCCGCGGTTTCGGGGCTGGGCAGGCCGTTTTCGCAGAACAGCGGCACCAGTTCGCCGCGCACCAGGTATTCGCTGACAAGCCAGGTAGGCAGGTGGGCGATGCCCAATCCGGCGAGGGCGCCCGACAGCAGGGCTTCGGCGTTGTTGGCGCTCATGCGGATGCGCTGCGGGCGATAAGTGGTCTTGCGCCCATCCAGCTCGAAGCGCCAGGCGAACATCGGCGCCAGGCCTTCCCAGTCCAGCCCGTCATGTTCGGCCAGCTCGCGCGGGTGGGTCGGTGTACCCCGGTTTTTCAGGTAGGCCGGGCTGGCGCAGGCCACTCGCACGATACTCGCCAGGGGCGTGGCAACCAGTCGGGTGTCGACGATATGCCCGGCGCGCAGCACCAGGTCGACTTTGCCCAGGTGCTCGCCTTGCATGTCAACGAAACTGTCGATCAGGTGCAGGTGCACATCGAGCCCCGGATAAACATTCAGAAAATCAGCGATCACCGGAGCCAGGTGCCGCCGGCCAAACGCCGCCGGAGCATCCACGCGGATCAGCCCTTCAGGCGCATGGCTCAGCGACACAGCCTCGGCCCGGGCCAGTTGCAATTCGCTGACGATCCGCCGTGCGCGTTCGGCAAACGCCAGGCCTGCCGGGGTGGGCAGCACCGCGTGGGTACTGCGCTGGAATAACTGGCTGCCCACCGAATGCTCCAGGCTGTCGATGCGCCGGGCCACGGCCGAGGGGGTCAAGGGATGGCGGCGTGCGGCGGCGGAAAAGCTGCCGGCCTCCAGCACATCGAGGAACAGGCTCAGTTGATCGGTCAGGGTATTGGGGTTCATCAGCAGGCTGCTTATGCGAGTTCGGCACAGCCATTGTGCGTTGCTGTGCGTTTCCGCGCTACAGCGACCTGAGTAGCATGCAGGCTTTGGCGTGTGCGGGAGCAGGGTTGTGGCAGATTTCGCGTTGTATTTGCTGTTGGGTGCAGCGCTGGGCACCGTCGGTGGGCTGTTCGGCATTGGTGGCGGGCTGATCGCCATTCCTGTCTTGGGCGTGTTGTTTGGCCTGGACCAGCAGGTCGCCCAGGGCACCGCATTGGTGATGGTGGTGCCGAATGTGGTGCTGGCCCTGCGCCGTTATCACCAACGTAACCGCATCGAATTGCGGCATGCGTTGCCCCTGGGTGTCATGGGGTTCTGCTTTGCGTGGCTGGGGTCGATCTGGGCTGTGGGCCTGGATGCCGGCCATATGCGCGTAGGCTTCATCGCGTTTCTGATAGCCCTGTCGGCTTACAACCTAGTGCGCATGTTCACCCACAACGCGCCCGCTTCGGCGCAGATGCGTTACCCCTGGCCCTGGCTGGGCGTGCTCGGTGCGGCGTCCGGTTCCATGGGGGGCTTGTTTGGCGTAGGCGGCGCAGTGGTGGCCACGCCTGTGCTGACCAGCGTGTTCGGCACCAGCCAGGTCGTCGCTCAAGGCTTGTCACTGGCGCTGGCCTTGCCCAGCACCAGCGTGACCTTAGTGACGTACGCCTGGCACCACGAGGTGGACTGGATGATCGGCCTGCCCTTGGCGGCAGGCGGCCTGCTGAGCATCAGTTGGGGCGTGAAAGTCGCACATTCGCTGCCCGAGCGTCTGTTGCGCGGGCTGTTTTGCGGCTTTCTCGTGGTGTGTGCGGTGATGCTGACCTTTAAAGTTTGAAGCCCTCGATGATATAGCCCGCCAGGCACTCGGTGATCGGCGAGGTGGTGCGCGGGTTGCGCAGCAGGCGCAGGTTGGCCGAGGGCAGCGGCGGAAACCCCTGCGCTTCGCCCAGTATGCGCATATCGGGCGTGACCAGGCTTTCCAGCGTGGCCGCAACCGCAAGGCCGGCGCCGACCACGGCCAGAATCGCCGCACCGTTGGAGCTGTGATAGGCCTGGCGATACTCGAGCCCGCCGGACTCCAGTGCGCTGCACGCCCAGCGGGTGCAATAGGTGTCGGGGCCGGAAATGGCAAGGGGGATGGCGGTGTGTTCGTCCCGGCAGAACGTCGGCCCCGCGACCCATACCGAACGCTCGGTGCGTAGCAATTCGCCAATGTCGTTACCGGGCTCGCGGGTAATCACCGTGAGGTCGAGGTCCTGGCGTTGCATCAAGACTTGCGAGCATTCGCAGTGCATCTCGATCTGGATCAGCGGATAGGCCTTGGCAAAGCGGCTGAGAATCCCCGGCAAGAAGCGCATGACGTAATCATCGGGCGTGCCAATCTTCACCAGCCCCACCATGTCGGGTTCGCGCAGCGTGTTAAACACCTCGCTGTGCAGTTTAAGAATGCGCCGCGCATAACCCAGCAGGATCTGCCCCTGCGGCGTGAGCCTGACCTGTCGGCCATCGCGCTCGAACAACTTGCGCTGCAGCACATCTTCTTCCAGGCGCTTCATCTGCATGCTTACCGCGGATTGGGTACGGTTTACCTGCTCGCCCGCCCGGGTAAACCCGCCTTGATCGGCGATGGCGACGAAGGTGCGCAGCACCTCGGTGTCGATGCTGGGGTAGTTGGACAAAGGATCAATCTCCGAGATGCATTGCATAAAAAACATTCGTTGGATTGATCATAACGCGGCCTTCAGACTTCAGTCATCCCTACAGGAGGGCGACAGGATGAAAGGTCAAAGAGGTTACGTGTTGATGGTGAAACGGCCGTTTTCAGGGCTGTTTCAGTTGATGGGCCGGTGGCAGGCGCTGCACCGCGAACGCCAGTTTCTGGCGGGCATGAGTGATGAGGCGCTCAAGGATATCGGCCTCAACCGCGGTGACGTCGAGCGCGAAAGTCATCGGCATTTCTGGGAAGACCCGCTGCGAAAATGAGCCAGGATGCAGTAGGGTGGGGGGCACACAAGGAGATGCACATGCCCGCCCAACTGTCCTTTTCCCTCAAGCAGGCCCGACGCATGGCGCTGGCCGCCCAAGGTTTTTCCGGGCGCCAGCCGCCCGCGTCGATCAAGGCCACGCACGTCAACCGCCTGATCGAACGCTTGGGCGTGCTGCAAATTGATTCGGTCAATGCGCTGGTGCGTTCGCACTACCTGCCGCTGTTTTCCCGGTTGGGCCATTATTCCCCGCTGATTCTTGAACAAGCGGCCTGGGGCGCAGGCCGCCAGCGGTCGCTGTTCGAGTATTGGGGGCATGAGGCCTCACTGCTGCCGATGGCGTTGTACCCGTTGATGCGCTGGCGCATGGAACGGGCGGCGCAGGGGCGCGGCATTTACCAGCAAATGGCGCGGTTTGGGCGCGAGCAACAAGCCGTCATCCAGCGGGTGCTGGAAACCGTGGAGCGCCAGGGTGCGCTGGGGGCGGGAAGCTTGTCTACCCGCCAGGAGCGCGCCGGGCCCTGGTGGGACTGGAGCCAGGAAAAACATGCGCTGGAGTGGCTGTTCGCAGCGGGCCTGGTGACTGTCGCCGGGCGCCGGGGTTTCGAGCGGCTGTATGACTTGCCGGAGCGCGTGATTGCCGCGCCGATCCTTCAGCAGGCGCCGCTAAGCGAGGCGCAGGCGCAGCGCGGGTTGTTGCTGCACAGCGCCACGGCACTGGGTATCGCCACCGAAAAGGACCTGCGCGATTACTTCAGGCTGGAGCCTGCCGATAGCCGTGCGCGGCTGGCCGAGTTGGTTGAAGACGGCCAGTTAGTGACCTGTGAAGTCCAAGGTTGGAAACAGTTGGCTTATTGCCTCCCCGACCCCACCGTGCCGCGCAAGGTGCCGTCCAGTGCCTTGTTGTCGCCGTTCGACTCGTTGATCTGGGAGCGCAGCCGTACCGAGCGGCTGTTCGATTTCCACTACCGCCTGGAGATCTACACGCCCCAGCACAAGCGGGTATATGGCTACTACGTGCTGCCTTTTTTGCATAACGAACGGATTGCCGCACGGGTGGACCTGCGCGCCGAACGGGCCCATGGCCGTCTGGCCGTGCATGCGGTGCACGAAGAAGCGCCGGGGCTGGACGAGGAGGGGATGCAGGCGCTAGCCCTGAACCTGCGCCAGATGGCCGACTGGCTCGGGCTTGAGCAGGTCCAGCTCAATTGCCAGCGACCGGCTGCCACCCGCTTGCGGGTGGCGATGGTGCAGAGGGCCCTTAGCGTTTGACCTGTTTCAAGGTTTCGGCAATCAAAAAGGCCAGTTCCAGCGACTGATCGGCATTCATCCGAGGGTCGCAGTGGGTGTGGTAGCGGTCCGACAAACCGTCTTCGGTAATCGGCCGCGCACCGCCAATGCACTCGGTCACGTTTTGCCCGGTCATCTCGATATGGATCCCACCCGCATAGGTGCCTTCGGCCTGATGCACCTGGAAGAACTCCTTCACCTCGCCCAGGATCTGCGCGAAGTCCCGGGTCTTGTACCCGCTGCTGGCCTTGATGGTGTTGCCGTGCATCGGGTCCGAGCTCCACAGCACCTGCTTGCCTTCGCGCTGTACGGCGCGGATCAGGCCAGGCAGGTGGCTGCCGACCTTGCCAGCGCCCATGCGCGCAATCAGGTTCAGGCGGCCGGGGTCGTTGTGCGGGTTGAGGATGTCGATCAGGCGGATCAGGTCATCCGGGTTCATGCTCGGGCCCACCTTGACCCCGATCGGGTTGTTCACCCCGCGCAGGAACTCCACGTGGGCACCGTCCAGTTGCCGTGTGCGATCGCCGATCCAGAGCATGTGGGCCGAGCAATCGTAGTAATCGTTGGTCAGGCTGTCGCGGCGCACGAACGCCTGCTCGTAGTTGAGCAGCAGGGCTTCGTGGGCGGTGAAAAAGCTGGTTTCACGCAGTTGCGGCGAGTTGTCCATGCCGCAGGCGCGCATGAAGGCCAGGGTTTCATCGATGCGGTCGGCCAGCAGGCTGTACTTTTCGGCCAGCGCGGAGTTGGCAATAAAGTCCAGGTTCCACTTATGCACCTGGTGCAGGTCGGCGAAGCCGCCTTGGGCAAAGGCGCGTAACAGGTTCAGGGTGGCGGTGGACTGGTGGTACGACTGGAGCAGGCGATCCGGGTCCGGCACGCGGCTTTTTTCGTCGAAACCGATGCCGTTGACGATATCGCCCCGGTAGGCGGGCAGGGTGATGCCGTCGATGGTTTCATCGTTGGCCGAGCGCGGTTTGGCGAACTGGCCCGCCATCCGCCCCACTTTCACCACCGGGCAACCCGCGGCAAAAGTCATGACCACGGCCATTTGAAGCAGCACTTTGAAGGTGTCGCGGATTTTCGCGGCCGAGAACTCGGCAAAGCTTTCTGCACAGTCGCCGCCTTGCAGCAGAAACGCGCGGCCCTGGGTGACCTCGGCAAACTGACGGCGCAACTCGCGGGCTTCGCCTGCAAACACCAGCGGGGGATAACTGGCCAGGTTTTGCTCCACTTGCCGCAAGTGCGCAGCATCCGGGTACTGGGGTTGTTGCTGGATCGGCAGGGCGCGCCAGCTGTCGGGGCTCCAGGGTTGGCTCATCATGAACTCGAGTGGTTGACGGTAGGACGCCAATGTTATCAGCAATTAGTGCGTGACCTGCTGGCGCCGCTTGGCCGACAATCGCGCCTTTGCCCGCCAAGCCGCCGTTAGGAGTAGTGATGACAGAGGAGCGCGTCGAGCGCCTGCTGGCCGAGGTCCACGATGACTTCGGCATGATCCGTGTGCTGGAAGTGGCCGATTACCGCTTTCTCGAATTTGGCGATGCCATCGAGCAAAGCTGCGTGTTCACCGCCGACCCTGCGTGGCTTGAGTACGACTACACCCGCGCCATGCTGATTGGCGCGCTGTGCCACGAGCAGCCTGAGAGTGCGCTGTTCCTGGGGCTGGGCGCTGGCACGCTGACCCAGGCGTGTCTCAAGTTCCTGCCGCTGGACGATGTCGAGGCCATCGAGTTGCGCCCTGATGTGCCGCGTCTGGCCGTCGAGTTCCTGGGGCTGGACGATGACCCACGGCTTTATATACGCGTGGGCGATGCGTTGGAGCTGCTGCCCAGCGCAGAATCGGCCGACCTGATTTTTGTCGACCTGTACACCGACCTCGGCCCGGGGGCGGGCCATCTGGCCTGGACGTTTCTGGAGAACTGCCAGAAGAAACTCAACCCGGGCGGCTGGCTGGTCATCAACCAGTGGGCCACCGATGACGGCAAGCCGCTGGGCGCTGCCTTGCTGCGCGGTTTATATCACCGCCACTATTGGGAGCTGCCGGTGAAGGAAGGCAATGTGATCCTCATTGTGCCGGCCGACCTGGATCAAGCCTTGGACCTGGCGGCCATGACTGCCCGCGCCGAAGCCTTGGCGCCGCAGTTGGGGTATTCGTTGCAATCGCTGATCCAGGCGATCCGCCCCGCGACCTGACGCTCACTGGCCCTTGAACACGCCCGGGCGTTTTTCGAGCATCGCCCGGACGCCTTCCTTGGCGTCCTCGCTGTTGAGCAGTTTTGCCACCAGAGGCGCCAACCCGGCCGCCGCCGCTTCGCCTTCAAGACGAGCCTGGCGGGCCGACATCAAGGTGGCCTGTACGCCCAGCGGTGCCTGGCGAGCGATGCGGCTGGCCAGTTCGATGGCGCGCGGCAGCAGGTCTTCGCTGGCCATCACCTCTTGCACCAGGCCCAGGCGCAGGGCTTCGCGGGCGTCGAACTCGTCGCCGGTGAGCAGCCAGCGCATGGCATTGCCCCAGCCGGCTATTTGATGAAAGCGAAGGGTCGCGCCACCAAAGGGAAAGATCCCACGCTGTACTTCCAACTGTGCAAAGCGGGTGTTGCTGGCGCACAGGTTAATGTCGGCGGCCAGCATCAGTTCGATGCCAAGGGTCAGGCAGTAACCCTGGGCCGCGACAATCACCGGCTTGCTCACCCGGGGCCCGGCGAAAACGCCCCAGGGGTCGCAGCCGCCCAGCGGTGGTTGCCAGCCTTGCGCCATGACGGGGCCGACGTTGACCAGGTCCAGCCCGGCGGTGAAGTGTTCGCCATGGGCAAAGACAATGGCCACCCGCAGGTCGTCATTTCGATCAAATTCGCCATAGGCCAGGCTCAGGTCGTTGAGCAGATCCAGGTCAAAGGCGTTGCGCTTGGCGGCACGGTCCAGGCCCAGTAACAGGATGTGGCCTTGCTGTTCATGGCTGACGCGACTGCTGCTGGTTTGCTTCATGGCAGTACTCTCGGGTGGGATCGGACAGGCGGGACAGCAACCACGGATGAACCGTTTAAGCGCCACGACCAACGTGGCCGGGCCTTTGAAAAGTAGACGCTGGGACCTGGATGCGCAAAGCCTGTTTAACCTTGGCGTCGCGCGGGATTTTCCGATAAAAAAAACTCCCTTTTTCAAGGATTTCCGGTATAGTGCGCGCCGGTCTTTAGCCGGGCCGCGTCAAGGCAGTGCAATTGCCGAGGTCAACCTCGGTCACTCGTCCGCTCAGCGGATGCGTTCCTGACGATTCTTTTTTCATTCATTCGTTTTCGCAAATCCCCGCCGACAAAGCTGCCAGGGCGACTCTTGAGTCTCAACACGGCATGTGCAGCTTTGGAGCATGGGTCTTTGCGGATGCACTTAGAGGCAGACCCATGACCCAGGAAATCGGCGGCTTCGCCGCTCTTGAACTTCATCCCAGCATTGTTGCAGCAGTAGTCGCTACCGGCTATGAAGAGCCTTCGGCTATTCAGCAGCAATCGATCCCGATCATTCTCGCCGGTCACGACATGATTGGCCAGGCGCAAACCGGTACCGGTAAAACCGCTGCCTTTGCCCTGCCTATCCTGCACCGCATTGATCCGTCCAAGCGCGAGCCGCAAGCTCTGATCCTGGCACCAACCCGCGAGTTGGCGCTGCAAGTTGCAACCGCTTTTGAAACCTACGCCAAGCAAATGCCGGGCGTGACCGTTGTGGCTGTCTACGGCGGCGCGCCGATGGGCCCACAACTCAAAGCAATCCGTAATGGCGCACAGATCGTTGTCGCCACGCCGGGCCGTCTGTGCGACCACCTGCGTCGCGACGAAAAAGTCCTGCAGACCGTGAACCACCTGGTTCTGGACGAAGCGGACGAAATGCTCAAGCTGGGCTTCATGGATGACCTGGAAGTGATCTTCAAGGCCATGCCGGAAACCCGCCAGACCGTATTGTTCTCGGCCACCTTGCCACAATCGATCCGTGCCATCGCCGAGCGCCACCTGCGCGATCCGAAGCACGTCAAGATCCAGAGCAAGACCCAGACCGTTACCGCGATCGAACAGGCGCACCTGTTGGTTCACGCCGACCAGAAAACCTCGGCCGTCCTGAGCCTGCTGGAAGTCGAAGACTTCGACGCCCTGATCATGTTCGTACGCACCAAGCAAGCCACCCTGGACCTGGCCAGCGCCCTGGAAGCCAAAGGCTACAAAGCCGCTGCGCTGAACGGTGACATTGCCCAGAACCAGCGTGAGCGCGTGATCGACTCCCTCAAGGATGGCCGCCTGGACATCGTTGTGGCGACCGACGTTGCCGCCCGTGGCCTGGACGTACCGCGTATCACCCACGTGTTCAACGTGGACATGCCGTACGATCCGGAATCCTACGTTCACCGTATCGGCCGTACTGGCCGTGCCGGTCGCGAAGGCCGTGCCCTGTTGCTGGTAACGCCGCGTGAGCGTCGCATGCTGCAAGTGATCGAGCGTGTGACCGGCCAGAAGGTGGCTGAAGTTCGCCTGCCAGACGCCCAAGCGGTGCTGGATGCGCGCATCAAGAAGCTGACCAACAGCCTGTCGCCGCTGGTGGCTGACGCCGAGTCGACCCACGGTGAACTGCTGGACCGCCTGACGGCCGATATCGGTTGCTCGCCGCGTGCCCTGGCGGCCGCTTTGCTGCGCAAGGCGACCAACGGCCAAGCGCTGAACCTGGCGGCCATCGAGAAAGAGCGTCCACTGGTTCCGAACAACGCGCCACGCGGTGATCGTCCAGAGCGTTCGGGCGACCGTCCAGACCGTGGCGACCGTGAGCGTCGTGCACCGATCCCGCTGGCCGAAGGCCGTGCTCGTTGCCGTACCGCGCTGGGCGCGCGTGATGGCATCGCGGCCAAGAACCTGCTGGGCGCTATCCTCAACGAGGGTGGCCTGGCACGTGAAGCGATCGGTCGCATCCAGGTGCGTGACAGCTTCTCCCTGGTGGAGCTGCCGGAAGACGGTCTGGAAAAACTGCTGGCCAAGCTCAAAGACACTCGCGTTGCCGGTAAGCAATTGAAGCTGCGCCGCTACCGCGAAGATTGATCCGCTTTCGGGCTGATTGATCGAACATAAAAAATCCCCGACTGGTTCGGGGATTTTTTTTGCCTGCCGTTAGCCGAAACGGTAAATGTCCATGCCCAGTGCGCCCAGGGTGAAGCCCTGATGAACCAGGCTGAAGGCGCCTCCTGCGCCGCGTGCGAAATACAGCGGCAGCAGGTGTTCGTCGCTGGGGTGGCTGCGCACGGCGTGAGGCGCCTGGCGGCGGTAGTCGTGCAGGGCGGCTTCGTCGTCGCTGGCCAGTTTAGCGACGACCCAGTCACGAAAGCCCTGTGCCCAGGGCTCGATCCGGTCCGCCGCGGCCTGCCAGCTCAGCTCGCCCAGGTTGTGGGTGATGCTGCCGGAGCCGATCAGCAACACGTCCTCTTCGCGAAGGCTCGCCAGGGCATGCCCGATGCGGGTTTGCAACGCCGTGCCCAGGTGGCTGGGCAGCGCGACTTGCACCACCGGAATATCTGCTTGCGGGTACATCAATGACAGCGGCACCCAGGTGCCGTGGTCGAAGGGGCGTTTGTTGTCCAGGCGCGCGTTCAGGCCGTCGGCCTGGAGCCGATCAACAATCTGCCCGGCCAGTTCGGGTGAGCCGGGTGCGGGATACTGCACGGCGTACAGTTCAAGGGGGAAACCGCCGAAGTCGTGCCAGGTTTCGGGCGCCGGGCTGGCGCTGACCAGCAGCTCCTGGCTTTCCCAGTGCGCCGACATCACCACAATCGCCTTGGGGCGCGGCAGTTCGGCGGCCAGGCGCTTGAGCGCGGGCCCGCTGGCGCCGGGTTGCAGGGCGAGCATGGGGGAGCCGTGGGAGATAAACAGGCTGGGGAGCATGAGTGAGTCCTGAGCGTTAAGATGGTGCCATCTTTAATCAGATCATTGATCTAAATCTAATATAAGTTTTAGCGCTATTTGATCGAATTTTCAGGGTGATTTATGGAGCATGTTTTTTGGCACGAGCGCTGGGCCCGTAACCAGACAGGCTTTCATCTGTCTGAGGTGAACCCTTATCTGTCGCGCCACTGGCCCGCTCTTGGGTTACCTCGTGGTGCGCAGGTCCTGGTGCCGTTATGCGGCAAAAGCCTGGACCTGTCGTGGTTGGCCGCGCAGGGGTATCGGGTGATGGGGGTGGAGTTGTCGCAAAAGGCCGCTGAAGCGTTTTTCAGCGAGCAGGGGCAGGTGCCGCAGGTTGATCAACGAGGCCCTTTCAAGGTGTTCCAGGCCGGCGCCATCGAGATCTGGTGCGGCGACTTTTTTGCCCTCGACGCGCAGTCCGTAGCCGGGTGCAGCGGGTTTTACGACCGTGCGGCCTTGATTGCCTTGCCGCCCTCGATGCGTGAGCGCTACGCCGCGCAGGTGAATGCGCTGGTGGTGCCAGGGAGTCGTGGTTTGTTGATCACGCTGGACTATGACCAGGCACAAAAGGTCGGCCCGCCGTTTGCGGTCACAGACCCGGAAGTACAACGGCTACTGGGGGCGCACTGGCAACTGGAGGTGCTGGAGCAACCAGATGTTTTGGGGGAGAGCTGGAAGTTCGTGCAGGAAGGCGTCACGCGCCTGGACGAGCGGGTTTACCAGGTGGTCAAAAGATAAACGGTCAAAAAAACGGGGCGATCCAGTCGCCCCGTTTTTATCGCGCTCAGCCGCGACGGCGCAGTGCCTCGATGCGTTCATCCAGTGGCGGATGGCTCATGAACAGACGGGAAAGGCCTTGCTTGATGCCCCCGTTGATACCAAACGCGGTCATGCTGTCGGGCATGTGCACCGGCAGGCCCTGTTCGGAGCGCAGGCGCTGCAGGGCGTTGATCATCGCGCCGGTGCCCGCCAACTGCGCGCCGGCTTCGTCTGCGCGGAATTCGCGTTTGCGCGAAAACCACATCACGATGGTCGTGGCGAGGACGCCCAGTACCAGTTCGGCGACGATGGTCGCGACGTAATAAGCCGTGCCCTGGCCTTGCTCGTTCTTGAAAACCACCTTGTCGACGAAATTGCCGATGATGCGTGCAAAGAACATCACGAAGGTGTTCACCACACCCTGCACCAGCGCCAGGGTGACCATGTCACCGTTGGCCACATGGCCGATCTCGTGGGCCAGCACGGCTTTGACTTCATCCAGCGAGAACCGCTCCAGCATGCCCTGGCTGACGGCGACCAGCGCGTCGTTCTTGTTCCAGCCGGTGGCGAAGGCGTTTGCCTCATACGCAGGGAAGATCCCGACCTCGGGCATCTTGATGCCCGCCTCGCGGGACAACTGCTCGACGGTTTGCAGCAGCCATTGTTCATGTCGCGTGCGAGGCTGAGTGATGATCTGGGTGCTGGTGCTCATCTTCGCCATCCATTTGGAAATGAACAGCGAGAGGATCGAGCCGGAAAAACCAAAGACCGCACAGAACACCAACAGCTGATTGAGGTTCAGATCAACCCCGTTGGCCGCCATGACCCCGTTGAAGCCGAGCAGGCTCAGGGTGATGCTGGCAATCAGCACGACCGCCAGGTTAGTGGCCAAGAACAGCAGGATGCGCATCATGGTTGTAGGGTTCTCCTCAGGCTTAATAGGTCGCGTACTGCGGGGTATATAAGGTGCGGTACCTGGCGATTCAACCGAGCGACTATTTCAAACTGTGTCCTACAGCGTTGAGGTAGAGCCTTGAAGGGAATTTCTTACCGCGAATGGGCTGGGCAGCTCATGTCCCATTGCCGACTCGGCCCGTGATTGCGGGGGATTGCGCCACATGACGAGACGCTTGCCGCGAAGGAGGAGGCGCGGGCGTACGACGGGCGCAGAAGTGTTGCCAGATAATCGCTGTACGACCCGGGGAGGGTCGTACAGCGCCTTATCCGTTACTGGCGATAGGACTTCAGGAAGTTACCGATGCGACCAATGGCCATCTCCAGGTCATCCACACGCGGCAACGTCACCACGCGAAAGTGATCCGGCCACGGCCAGTTGAACGCCGTGCCCTGGACCACCAGCAGCTTTTCCGACAGCAGCAGGTCGAGTGCGAACTTCTCGTCGTTGAGGATCGGGCACACTTTGGGATCGATCCGCGGGAAGGCATACAGCGCGCCCATGGGTTTTACGCAACTGACGCCCGGGATTGCGTTGAGCAGCTCCCAGGTACGGTTGCGTTGCTCCAGCAGGCGGCCCGGTGGCAATACCAGGTCGTTGATGCTCTGGTAGCCGCCCAGTGCCGTTTGGATGGCGTGCTGGCTTGGCACGTTGGCACACAGGCGCATGTTGGCCAGCATGTCGATGCCTTCAATGTAGCTCTGGGCATTGTGCTTGGGCCCGGAGATCGCGATCCAGCCGGAGCGGAAACCCGCCACCCGGTAAGACTTCGACAGGCCGTTGAAGGTCAGGCACAACAGGTCCGGCGCCAGCGAGGCGGTGCAGATGTGCACGGCGTCGTCGTACAGGATCTTGTCGTAGATCTCGTCGGAAAACACCACCAGGTTGTGCTGGCGGGCCAGTTCGAGCATGCCCATCAGCACTTCTCTGGAGTACACAGCGCCGGTGGGGTTGTTCGGGTTGATGATCACCAGCGCCTTGGTGTTGGGGGTGATCTTGGCCTTGATGTCGGCAAGGTCCGGGAACCAGTCGGCGCCTTCGTCACACAGGTAGTGCACCGGATGGCCGCCGGCCAGCGTCACGGCGGCGGTCCACAGCGGGTAGTCCGGTGCGGGCACCAGCACTTCGTCGCCGTTGTTGAGCAAGGCCTGCATGGACATCACAATCAGTTCGGACACGCCGTTGCCCAGGTAGATGTCTTCGATGCCGACGCCTTCCACCTGCTTTTGCTGGTAGTACTGCATCACCGCCTTGCGGGCGCTGAACAGGCCCTTGGAGTCGCTGTAGCCCTGGGCGGTGGGCAGGTTGCGGATCACGTCCTGGAGAATTTCATCCGGCGCTTCGAAACCAAAGGGCGCTGGGTTGCCAATGTTCAGCTTGAGGATGCGGTGGCCTTCCTCTTCCAGGCGCTTGGCGTGCTTGAGCACCGGGCCGCGAATGTCGTAGCAGACGTTGGCGAGCTTGTTCGATTTGCTGACCTGCATGGCGATGATCCTGAAAATGAACGATCCGGACGATGGGGGCACTACCGTACCGGGAACCCCGCGTAGGCCTGAAGCTTAAATACGTTTGAATGCCGGGAACGCGGGTGCCAGACTGGCGTTTTTGAAGAGGCGCAATCATACGTGCCGCCTGATCCATGGAAAAGACACAGATCAGGCTTTTTCAGTTGCCGAGGTGTATCGATGGACAAGTTGGAAAAAACCCTTGAAGAATGGCGGGAAATGCTCGACCCGGCGCAGTACCAGGTGTGCCGTCTCAAAGGCACCGAGCGGCCGTTTTCCGGCAAGTACAATGCCACCACGACGGACGGTGTCTACCACTGCATTTGCTGCAACGAACCGTTGTTCGACTCCCACACCAAGTTTGATGCCGGTTGCGGCTGGCCCAGCTTCTATGAGCCGATCGCCGACAGCGCGATGATCGAGATCCGTGACGTCAGCCACGGCATGATTCGCACCGAAGTCACCTGCGCCAAATGCGATGCCCACCTGGGTCATGTCTTCCCTGATGGCCCGCCGCCTACCGGCTTGCGCTATTGCATCAACTCGGTGTGCCTGGACCTGGTTCCCCGCTGACCTTTCGAGCCCGCAGGCCCTGCACCTGGCCTGCGGGTTATCGCGGGTCATCAGTGGCATTAATTAAATTGCACACAATTTAATTAATCGCTATTTTTCAGGCTTCTTCTCTTTTTCGAGGCACTGCCATGAGCACTCCCTTGCTGAGCATCCCTTGCACCACCATTAACGGTGAGCAAAAGACCTTGGCCGACTTCGCCGGCAAGGCGGTGCTGGTGGTCAATACCGCCAGCAAATGTGGTTTCACCCCGCAATACAAAGGCCTTGAGCAACTTTGGCAGCAATACAAGGACCAGGGCCTGGTGGTGCTGGGGTTTCCCTGCAACCAGTTCGGCAAGCAGGAACCGGGTGATGAAGGGGCTATCTCTGAGTTTTGCGAGCTGAATTTTGGCGTGAGTTTCCCGCTGTTCAAGAAGGTCGACGTCAATGGCGCCGACGCTCATCCCCTGTTCGTGCACTTGAAAAAACAGGCACCTGGCCTGCTGGGTTCCAAGGGCATCAAATGGAACTTCACCAAATTCCTCATCGGTCGGGACGGGCAGGTGGTCAAGCGTTTTGCGCCGACGACCAAGCCTGAGGACCTGACCCAAGAGATCGAAGCACTGCTCAAATGAGCCACCTGCCGCCCGTTTCCCTGGCCCTCGATAACCAGCTGTGTTTCAAGCTGTACGCTGCCTCGCGGGCGGTGACACGGGCGTACAAGCCGATGCTCGATCAGTTGGGCCTGACCTACCCGCAGTACCTGGTGATGCTGGTGCTGTGGGAGTGGCAGGAAGCCGACAAATCGCAGCCCACCGTCAAGGCCCTTGGCGAGCGGCTGATGCTCGACTCGGGCACCCTGACCCCGCTGCTCAAACGCCTGGAGCAACTGCTGCTGGTCAAGCGTCAGCGCAGTTCAATGGACGAGCGCGAAGTGCACCTGGGGCTGACCCGCGAAGGGTGGGCGCTGCGCGACCGCGCTCATGCGTTGAAGACCCGCTTGCTGTGCGACAGCGGCGTCGACCTGAACCAGGCCGACGACCTGCGCCACGGTCTGGACCAACTGCTGCAGCAGATCAAAGCGCTGTCGTCGTCGGCACCCACATATCCAACAGGGCCTTGAGTTCTTCGCGACGAAACGGCTTGGCCAGGTAGTCGTTCATGCCCGCCGCCCGGCAGCGCTCGCGTTCTTCGGACAGGGCGTTGGCGGTCAGTGCCACAATCGGCAGTTCCGGCCAGCGGCCACTGCGACGGATCTGTCGGCTGGCTTCATAGCCGTCCATGACCGGCATGTTGCAGTCCATCAGCACCAGGTCAAAGGTTTGCTCCTCCAGCAACGTGAGGGCTTCGCCACCATGGGCGGCGACGATGACCTGGCACCCCAGCTTGCCCAGCATGCCCTTGGCCACCAGTTGGTTGACCGGGTTGTCTTCCACCAACAGGATACGGGCCCGGTGCGCGAGCGGCGCGCTTTCCATCTGCACGGCGTCCAGCACCACTTCAGCGTCGGTGCGCAAGATGCGGTGCAGGATCTGGTACAGCGCGGTGCGGCTCAGCGGCCGGGCCTGTTGCTGCAAAGGCGCCAGGGCCGCGACTTCCTCGCCTGGCATGAAATTGCCGTAGGCCGTCACCAAAAGTACCGGCGCGGTGATGGCCGGACGCAGGCGGAACAGGCATTCGGGGCAATCGGTGATGAGCACGTCCGGTGTCTGCCCGGTCAAATCGTCATCGATGGAATGGCAGCGATGCGTCAGCCCCCAGCTCGGCAGCAGCGTGTTGAGCAATTCCGCCAGGCCGCTGCTGGCGCTGGTGATTGCCATGACTTCGCCCGAGAGCGGCGCCAGGCGTGCGGCGGGCATGTGGGCCGGTAGCGGCAGGTCGGCACAGAACTGGCTGCCAAAACCGGCCTCGGAGCTGATGCTCAAGCGCCCGCGCATGGCCTCGCACAGGTTGTGCGTCAGCGCCAGGCCAAGGCCGGTCCCGCCAAATTGCCGGGTAATCCCGGCGCCTGCCTGGGTGAATGGTTGGAAGATCTTCACCTGGGCATCCTGGGCGATGCCAATGCCGGTGTCGCACACCTCGATCCGCACCCCGCCCTCATGCGCGCTGAGCCGCACATCCACACGGCCATAACGGGTGAACTTCAGGGCGTTGGACAACAGGTTGCTGACGATCTGCCTGACCCGGGTCGGGTCGCCCACCACCTGGGCCGGGAACTGCGGGTCGATCAAACACGTCAGCTCGACGCTCGGCGCGGCGTTTTGCGAGAGCAGGTTGGCGGTGTCTTCCACCAGCGCACCCAGGTCGAACGCAATGTGCTCGAGCTCCAACTGGCCGGCATCGAATTTGGACAGGTCGAGAATGTCGTTGAGCAGTTCCACCAACACCTTGCCCGAGTCATGGGCAATGGACAGTTGCTGGCGCTGTTCGGCGTTCAACGGGCTGTCGAGTGACAGGGCGATCATGCCCAGTAAACCGTTGAGCGGGGTGCGGATCTCATGGCTCATGTTGGCCAGGAACGCCGCCCGGGCCTGGGCCATGGCCAGTGCGGTGACTTTGGCCGACTCCAGCTCTTGATTGGACTGGCTCAAGCGCTGGTTGCTGGCCTTGAGCTCGGTGGTGCGGGCCGACACGATGTCTTCCAACTGGCCCAGGTATTCGGTCAGGCGGTTCTCGGCATGGCGGCGCTGCTGGATTTCAGTCTCCATGTTTTCAAACTGCTGGTTGGCCACATCGACCAGTACGCCGATTTCGTCGTGTTCATGCCCGGGCGGGCAATCCAGGCGCGTCTGTTTGCGCGTGCTCAGCTCGCGGATGATGCGCACCAGCGGCTGGGTGAGCATCACGTAGTACAGGCCCAGCAGAATCCCCGTGAGCAACAGGCTGCGCACAAACCCGTTGAGCAGGGTGATCTCGGCCCTGCGCAGGAAACGGCTGCCAAAAGTGTAGGTATCGACTTCAAGGCGCAGCACGCCCAGGGCTTCATTGGGCATGTGGGCGAGGTACAGGCGGTCTTCAAATGGGCGGTGGGCGCCAAACAGGAAGTCGCTGATGGGCCGGTAGGTACTTTCCTTGCGTGGCCGATTGACGTCGGCCAGCACTGTGCCGTTGTTGTCGATCAGTTGTGCGCCGCTGATGGCGGGGGAGTGCAGCAGGCCCAGGGTCAGCTCCTGGGCCAGTTCGGCGTCGATGTTGTAGGCAATGCGCGAGGCGGGGTTGTGGCTGATTTCAATCAGGGAACGTATTTCACGGTTGATAGACGCGTCTTCGCTGGCATAATCAATGCCGATCTGAATGAGGCTGAGCAAGGTTCCCAAGACGAACCCGACCAGCACGGTCAGTCTGGCTTGTTTATACGACAAGCGGTGGGCGAACTTGATATCCATCGGGTGCTGAACCACTTTACGTTTCCCTTCGCTCGGCAAGCATAGCTGAACATCCACAAGCGACAGCCTTGCCCGGCATGAGTCGATTTATTCGGTGCAACCCTTCATGGGCTGTCTCAGGGTTGCCAATACGCCATCTTTTTCAAGAACTTGCCAGAGGAATAGTCGTGGATTCTCGATTGAATGCTTTTCTTGAGCGTGCCGAGACAGTACTCGCCCGCCTGGAACCCTTGTTACCTGCGCTTCGCCCGCCCATCGACTGGAATCAGTGCCTCGCCGCCCGCTGGCAGCGCGAAGGCCGCAGCGGCTTCCTGTTGCCGCTGGAGGTCAGCCTGGACATGCGCCTGTCCGACCTGATCGGCGTGGACAAACAGCGTGAGCAACTGGCGCGCAACACCCAGCAGTTTATCGATGGCCTGCCGGCCAACCACGCGTTGCTGTGGGGCTCGCGTGGTACGGGCAAATCGTCCATGGTGCGGGCGTTGCTGGCGCAGCACGCCAAGGCTGGGTTGCGCCTGATCGAGATCGAGCGTGATCACCTGGCCGACCTGCCGCGCGTGGTCGAGCAACTGGCCAAACTGCCGCAGCGCTTTGTACTGTTTTGTGATGACTTGTCGTTCGAGTCCGGCGAGAGCGACTACCGGGTGCTCAAAAGCGTGCTCGACGGCTCGCTGGAGCAGGCGCCCGACAACGTGTTGCTGTATGCCACGTCCAACCGCCGCCACCTGGTCCCGGAAAAAGAGAGCGACAACGAAAACTGGAAAAGGGTGGACGGTGAGTTGCATCCCAACGAGGCGGTGGAAGACAAGATCGCCTTGTCTGACCGTTTCGGCCTGTGGCTGTCGTTTTACCCGTTCAACCAGGACCACTACCTCGACGTGGTCGCGCACTGGATCGGCGAGCTGGCAGCCAAGGCCGGTTTGCAGTGGCAACGCGACGAAGCGCTGGACATCCTTGCCGTGCGTTGGGCCACCGGGCGTGGCAATCGTAACGGCCGTTGCGCCTACCAGTTCGCCCGCTATTGGGTCGGGCTCCAGTTGTTGGAGCGTCAAGCATGATTGATTTGCAACAGGCCGGCACCGGCCTGGACGGCTACGCGATGCTGCACGCCCAGTTGGCGTCGTTGCTGGCCGATGAGCGGGATTTCATTGCCAATGCCGCGCAGTTCTCCGCGTTCCTGTTCAACCAGCTGGATGACCTGAACTGGGCCGGTTTTTACCTCAACCGCAATGAAGAGTTGGTGCTCGGGCCGTTTCAAGGGCAGGTCGCCTGTGTGCGCATTCCGTTTGGTCGGGGCGTGTGCGGGGCCGCCGCAGCGTCGCGGCAAACCCAGCGGGTGGAGGATGTGCACACCTTCGCAGGGCATATCGCCTGTGACAGCGCCTCCAACAGTGAGCTGGTGGTGCCGTTGATCAAGGAGGGCCGTTTGATTGGTGTGCTCGACCTGGACAGCCCGTCGTTGGCGCGCTTTACCGCTGAGGATCAGGCCGGCATTGAACAGCTGGCCGCGATCTTCCTGCGTTTGACCGACTGCTGAACCGGCGCAGGGCTGGCCTCCAGCCCTGCGTGGCCCGCACCGCTATTGCCCGGCGATCAGCGCGTCCAGGCGCATTTGCAGCATCCGCTCCAGTTCCAGCATGCACTTCTCCACGGCCTTGCCCTGGGCCTCGATCGCCTGGGCGTGCGGGTCTTCTTTGCACAGCTGTTCCAGCGATTCGCACCGCGCAGCCAGGGCCGTGGCCTGGGCGATCCGCGCCGCGCCCTTGATCTTGTGTGCCTGCTCAATGAGCTCCCGGGCGGACTCGGGTTGAGACAGCAAGGTCATGAGTGCCTGCCGGTCCTGGCGACTGCTGCTCAATAATTCTTCAAGCAAGCGCCGACTCAACACCGGGTCGCCACCGGTCAACGCGTCCAGGTTGCCCAGGTCGAATTGTTTGTGCAGGGGCAAGCGCGCAATCTGCGCCAACTGCTTTTCCAGCGCCGTAAGGCTGATGGGCTTGAACAGGCAGTCGTTCATACCCGCCTGGGCGCAGCGTTGTTTTTCCTCCGGCTGGGCGTTGGCGGTAAACCCCAGGATGACGCAGGGCGCCAGGTGCTCGCGCTGTTCGTATTCGCGGATGGAGCGGCTGAGTTCATACCCATTCATCACAGGCATATTGCAGTCGGCGATGACCAGGTCGAAACGGGCCTGGCGCCAGGCCTGAAAGCCTGCGGCGCCATGCTGGGCCGCGGTGAACTGGTGCCCCAAAAAACCCAGTTGCTGGCACATCAATAGGCGGTTGGCGGGATGGTCGTCCACCACCAGTACGTTGAGCACCGGGGCCGGGGCCGGGGGCACCGGCTTGAGTTCGTCGGTGATCGCCTCGGGCGGCAGGCTGGTCATGTTCAGGCACACATGCACCTGCGTACCGACCATGGGCACACTGTTGAGGCTTAACAGCCCGCCCATCATCGAGCACAGGCTGCGGCAGATCACCAGGCCCAGGCCCGCGCCGCTCCTGGCCAGGTGGCCGGTGTTATCGGCCTGGGCGAAGGGTTCGAACAGGCGCAACTGGTCTTCGCGCTTGATGCCGATGCCGGTGTCTTCGACCACCAGTTTCATCTGGATTTGCTGGGGTTGCGCTGTGGCCTGTACGTCGACCTTGATCTTCACTTCGCCTTTTTCGGTGAACTTGATCGCGTTGCTCACCAGGTTGGACAGCACCTGCTTGAAGCGCAGCGGGTCGATCAACACGTCGATGTCGTTGGCGTCGGGGTTGAACTCCAAGAGCAGGCTGAGGGTTTTCTGACGGGCCAGGCCGTCGAACACACGTACCACCGACTCGACGACGTCCCGCAGGTTGACGCGTTCCGGCGCCAGGCTCAGGCGTCCGGATTCGATCCGGGCGATGTCGAGGATATCGCCGATCAGCTCCAGCAGGTCTTTGGCCGAGTTGTACGCCACCTCGATGGCCGGGCGGTCCAGGTGGCCATGGTCGGCGCGCTTGAGGGTCAGCTCCAGCATGCCGATGACCGCGTTCATGGGGGTGCGGATCTCGTGGCTCATGGTCGCCAGAAAGGTGCTCTTGGCCCGGTTGGCCTCGTCGGCGCGCTCCTTGGCCGACCGCAGTTCGTCGAACAGCTGGCGCCGTTCGCTGATGTCGATCCAGCCGCCGATGATGCCTTGCACCTCGCCGGTGGAATCACGATAGGGCAAGACCCAATGGTAGATCGTCAGCTGTTTGCCTTGCAGGTGCAGGACGCGGTCGAGGATCAGCGGATTGCCTTCGGTGACCACCCGCTGGTAATCGGCCTGGAACTGATCGGCTTCGGTTTCCAGCGCCATGCTCATCTGGGTGACGCTTTTGCCGATCACGTCTTCACGCTTGACGCCAAAGGTTTGCAGGTAACTGTCATTACAGGTTTGCAGCAGGCCGTTGCGGTCGCGTACGTAAATCGGGTGGGGCGTTTCATTGACCAGCGCGCGCATGAATTCAAACTGATCGTTGAGCGCCCGTTCGGCCATTTTGCGGTGTTTGATCTGGCGCCGCATGTAGGCATTCCAGGTCAGGGACAGCAATAGCAGCACCCCGGTGCCCATGATGATCTGGGCGATCAGCCGGTGGTAGTTGCGCCAGTAGCTGTCGGACGCCGCCGTGTAGCCGCGCCACCGGCTGTTGATCACCCCCAGTTCGTCCGGGGCAATGCTCAGCAGCGCCTTGTCGAGGATCGAACTGAGCTCGGTGGCCTGGCGTGAGGTGGCCAGCGAAAAGCTGGCCGGCAGGGTGCCGATGCTGGAGCTGATCTGCAATTTGTCCTGGAACACCTGTGACGACAGCAGGTAATTGGTGATGACCAGCGAGTTCACGGCGCCTTCCACATGCCCTTGTGCCAGAAGCTCGGCGGCCTTGAAGGTGTCGCTGGTTTCGACCACCTGGATATTGGGGTAATCCTGGTTCAGGAACCGTTTCAAGGGGTTGCCCTGGGTGATCGCCAGGCGCTTGCCGGCCATGTCCTCCAGATTCGTCGGCGAGCCCTGCTCCTTACGGGTCAGTAACACGTAGGAGTTTTCCAGGTAAGGCCGGCTGAAGTTGAGCTGGGCTTCACGCTCGGCGCTGGGCACGATGGCGGCAATGATGTCGACTTTGCCGGTGTCGACCTGCTCAATCATTGTGTGGACATCCCGGCTGCGCAAGATCTCGAAGCGCAGGCCGGTGCGCAGGCGGACCAGCTCCAGAAGGTCGGCGGTAATGCCCCGGAAGTTGCCGTCTGCATCAAAGAAGGTCAAGGGCGCGAAGGTTTCGTTGACGATGACCTTCACCACCGGATGGTCCTTGAGCCAGCGGTCCTCGCGTTGGGTCAGTTGCAGCTTTTGATCGGTAAGCAGGATGTCGCTGCCGGCGCTCCAGCGTTTGGCAATGGTGTCCCGTTCATGCATCGGCACATCGGCCAGCACCGCGTCGATGATGCTCAGGAGGACCTGCTGGTCCTGGCGCAAGGCAAAACTGAAACCATAGGCTTCATGCTTGCCGAAGTTGGCCATGTGGATGTTCTTCAGGTAACCCTTGTTGATCATGTAGTGGGTGGAAATGGTGTCGCCGAGAAACACGTCGGCCTGGTCGAACGCCACGGCATTCAACGCGTTCTGGTAAGAAGGGTAGGCGCGGATGATTGCCTTGGGGTACAGCGCCTCGACTTCCTCCAGTGGCAGGTAGTGGTAGACCAGGCTCAACCGAAGGCCCGCCAGGCCATTGCTCAGGCTGCGGTTCTCGCCTTCGCGGGTGACGAGTACCGGTTGGTCCACCGCGTAGGGGGCCGAGAGGATGATGTTGGGGTGCGCCGCTTCATAGCCGTTGGAAGACCCGAGCACGTCGATGTCTCCGGACTCCAGGGCATGAATGGCGGCATCGCGTGTATGAAAGCGCACGACCTTGACCGGCAATGCCAGTGCCCTGGCCAGCAACCCCGCGTAGTCGGCCGTCAGGCCTTCGTAGTCACGGCCGCTTGAGGTGAGGTCAAAAGGGGGATAGTCGGGTGCGGAAGTACCCAGCACCAGTTCGCGTTTGTTCTGCAGCCATTGGCGCTGCGCCTTGTTCAGTTGGGTTTCCAGTTGAACGGATCCGGCACGGCTGAGCAGGGTGAAGTGTTCCGGGTCCGTTTGAACAGCGGCGACGGCGGTGCTCAAGCACAAACCGGCACTTAATATAATCAGATAATCCTTTATACGGCTGGGCATCCGCTTTCTCACACTAGCGCGTTACGTTTTGCCATCTCGATAAGTTCTACCAAGGATTTGGCTTTGAGTTTTTGCATCAGGCGCTTTTTATAAGTACTGACGGTTTTGTTGCTGAGAAACATGCCTTTGGCAATTTCCTTGTTAGTTCGTCCTTGTGCAAAAAGTTGCAAGACCATTAGTTCACGGTCGTTGACGGTCTTGAATAGCTCCAGCTCCTGGCTGTCGGCCGATTCGGCGCCATTGGCATTCAATGCCTGGCTGGGGAAGTAGTTGTAGCCGGACAATACGGCGCGAATGGCGCTGAGCAGCTCACTCAAGTCACCCTCTTTACAAACGTAGCCATCGGCACCTGAACGCATGCAGCGTGTCGCAAAAAGTGTCGGGCATTGCGCCGTCAGGATCAGTGTCTTCATCGGCGTGTTCATGGCGTTGAACCGGCACAGCACTTCCAGGCCATCGAGTTTGGGAATGCTGATGTCGAGGATAATCAGGTCGGGCAGACATTCGCGGACCATTTGTATCGCATCGCAGCCGTTGTCCGTTTCGCCCACGACTTTATAGCCTTCGTGTTCCAGCAACATTCGAATGGCCAGCCGAATAACCGGGTGGTCATCGATAATAAAAACTGAGTTCATGATCGTATTCCGTGCAAGTGCAAATAAAGCGGGCACATTAGCTCAGAAGGTACGGTGTGAGCATGAAGCGAGGGTGGGGCAACTATAAAACAGGAATATTCCTACAATAAAATAGGTATGGGGCTACAAGTATTGTGGGCGTTATGGGTGGAGATGTAAGGAAATGAGAGGTGAACGGGCGCAAGGGGATTGCTAAGCGGTTGAGCGGTTCGCGAGTAGCGATTTTTCATCGGGGGGTGATGTTTAAAGTCCTACGTGTTTAATTCCGCATAAAGGTGTTTATTCCTTTGCATTCAGTTTTCCGCACCCAAGGGCGGCAGGAGCGCCGCCCATGCGTCCCTGCTCAAGGGTTTGCACAAATAACCCAGCAAGGGCAATTGACGCTGTAACGCCTGGAGCTCAAGGCATTGCAGTTCCGGCACGGGCAACCCGCTCAATAAAATCGCCTGTTTTGCAAAACCCCGGCGGCAGGCGATGTCTATCAACTCCAGGCCGGGCAGGTCCGGCAGGCATTGGTCACACAACAAAATGTCGAAGGGCGCCTCGCATTGCGTCATCAGCCTGATGGCCTGCTCGGCATTTTCAGCGGGCGTCAATTGCGAGAAACCAAAGCTTGTCAGCAGGCACTGTGTGGCCAGCAGTTGAAAGGGATGATCTTCCACCAGCAGGATGCGAAGTTGTTGTGGGGGCATGGCGGGGTCCAGGGGTGTGGCTCGCGCGTCGAGTCAAACCCGGTACTGACGGCGCGTAAGAGCGTGACGCCATAGGCAATAAGAGAGGGCGGGATTATTCATCGGGTGTTTGCACGGGTTCGATCAGGCCGCTCTGTTACCGTCGTAGGGAGTTTCTCTTGCGCGACAGGCGGCCGGATCGATATCGGTTATTGAGGGCTGGAGCGGCCGGTCATTTCCCTGGCCATTTCGGTGGCGTAGCTGTCGGTCATACCGGCGATGAAGTCGATCATGCGCAAAAACGAGGTGTGCAGCGGCCAGGCCGGATTGGGCGCGTTGCTGCCCAGCAGGTCGAGAATGCGCCGGTTCTTGAACGAAGGGGTGCGCCCGCCGTGTTGTTCCAGGGCCGCGCCGCAAAAGGCGTTCAAGAGGATTTCCAGGGTGGTGTAGGCGCCTATTTCGTGCAGCGTCTTGCGCTTGTCCTGGAAGATTTTCTTGCGGGCCATGTCTTTGGCCGCCAGCACGCAGCGCTTGGCGGGGCCGTGCATATGTTCCACCAGATCGCCCGGCAGGGTGCCAGCGAGCAACGCGTCCTGTTGCTCGACAAACGCACGCGCCGCCGCGTTGGTCAGGTGCTCGATGGCCTTGCCGCGCAAGATCGCCAGTTTGCGCCGGCGCGAATCCAGCGGCCCGAGCTGGCGGTAGGTTTGCGGCAGGTCGTCGCCCACCAGGTCGAGCAACAGTGACTCGACCTCGGTGTAATCGAGCAACTCCATTTCCAGGCCGTCTTCCAGGTCGATCAACGCGTAGCAAATATCGTCGGCGGCCTCCATCAGGTACACCAGCGGGTGACGGGCCCAGCGTTGTTCCTCCAACTGCGGCAGCCCCAGTTTCTGCGCGACTTGCTCAAGAATCGGCAACTCGCTCTGGTAACAGCCGAACTTGTGCTTCTTGTAGCCCAGCGAGTCGGCGTGGCGGGCGGTCCAGGGGTATTTGAGGTAGGTGCCCAGGGTGGCGTAGGTCAGCCGCGTACCGCCGTCGAACTGGTGATATTCCAGTTGGGTCAGCACACGAAAGCCCTGGGCATTGCCCTCGAAGTTGAGAAAGTCGTTGCGCTCGGCGCTGCTCATGTCGTCCAGCCAGCCGCGTCCGGCCGCCAGGTGGAACCAGTGGCGAATGGCATCTTCGCCGGAATGGCCGAACGGCGGGTTGCCGATGTCGTGCGCCAGGCAGGCCGATTGCACCACCATGCCCAGGTCACTCGGGTCGCACCAGTCGGGCAGGGCGCTGCGCAGGGTTTCGCCCACGCGCATGCCCAGCGAGCGGCCCACGCAGCTGACTTCCAGCGAGTGGGTCAGGCGGGTGTGGATGTGATCGTTGCTCGAAACCGGATGCACCTGGGTCTTGCGGCCCAGGCGGCGAAACGCACCAGAAAAGATGATGCGGTCATGGTCCTTGTGGAACGGGCTGCGGCCCAGTTCTTCGGAGCTGTGCAGGGTTTTTCCAAGGCGTTCGCGGGTCAGCAGGGTTGGCCAATCCAAGGCGGGTACTCTCCGTGCGGTGAATGACGGCTCCCAGCTTCCCGGTTCGGCCCCTTGGGGGCAAGCGAAAAACTACAGGCCCGCCGCGTCTATATCGATTAACAGCAAACGCTGACCGCTATTGAAGAATTGTCCGGCAGTCAGGCAGTACTGGTTGGTCGTGGCGTCACGGTAGGTCGAGGACAGCGTCAGGCGGCGCTCGTCCCAGCCCTCGGCGAGCAGGTGGTAAAAGTAGGGGCGCCAGGACCAGTTGTGGCCCAGGTAACGGCTGTCAACCCGCCATGCGTGCTGGTGCCATTCGTAATTGGGCGTCAGTTGCGTGCCGTGACGGTCACACAGGTAAAAGCGCAGTAATCGGGGAAACGCCGGTAACTGGGGCAGTTCACCCAAGGGCGCCTGCGCCCAGTGTTGCAGGATGAGCATCAGCTCGCCCAATTGCTGGCGCAGCCGCATGATCCGGCTGCGTTCGGCCAGTTTTTGTTGGACATACGCCGTGCGCAGTTGGGCGAAGCGCGGTACGAAGGCGTCGGCGGGGAACCAGTCCAGTTGCGCCTGCGCAAACAAATACCCTTGTACGTAACGCGACCCGCACTCCAGGGCAAAGCTCAGCTCGGCCTCGGTTTCCACGCCTTCGGCAATGATCCAGCAGCCGGTCTTTTCCGCCATTTGCGCCAGTGCCCGCACCACATCGCTGCTGGGCCCGCCACGTGCGGCGGCCTGGAACAGGCGCATGTCGAGCTTGAGGATGTCGGGCTGCAGCGCCAGTACCCGGTCGAGCTGCGAATAACCGGCGCCAAAATCGTCAATGGCAATGCGCGCGCCCGCCTCGCGATAGCGCGCCACCACGTCGGCCAGGCGCCGGGTGTCGCCGCCCAGTTCAGTGATCTCAAAGACGATGCGCCGGGGGTCGACGCCATGGGCGTCCAGCTGTTTGAGGCTCGGCAACGCCTGGCCCGGGCGCAGGCGGCTGATCCAGCGCGGCGAGATATTCAGGCTCAAGAACCAGTCGTCGGGCACCTCGTGCAGCCGGCTCAGGGCGTTGTCGCGGATCTGCCGGTCAAGGCGGCGCAGCGCTGCGCCAGGCGTTCGCGGGTCGGCAAACAGTGGCCCTACGGAGCGCAGTTGGCCATTGGTGTGGCGCAGGCGGCCCAGGGCTTCAACGCCGGCGATGCGGCCGGTGGCGGTGTCGATGAAGGGCTGGAAGCAGGCGAGCGGTTGCCCGTCGATCACAGGGCCTCCTTGATTGAAATCGAGTGGACAAGAAAAAGGCCCGACCCCGTGAAAGGGGACGAGCCTGATCTCTTAGCAAGAATGCAGCCAGCGGCGGTCAACTTTTGCGCGAAGCGCCCTGCATCGCCAGTTTAATCAAGGGAATCAGCCCGGCCCCCAAGCGCACCAGCCGCGTCATGGTGCCGATACCGCCACCCTTGGCGCCTTTACCTGTCAAAAAACCCAGGAGCGTCACCACGCCCACGCCCCACAGCGGGGCATGCTTGAGGCCAAAGCCGTCTTGCCAGTTCTGGCCCATATTGCGGACTTTGTTCAGGGGCAGCATCAGCTGTTGCGACTCGTGACGAATTTCCTGGCGATGCATTTCCATGCGCAAGCGGATCAACGCCTTGCGCATTTCACGGCGCGAGGTGGACGGAGGAACTTCGGTCAGGCTCATGGCAGCAGGCGCTCCCGGTCGTTGGCCAACTCTTCGAGCGTGGCGTGGAAAGGCGTGGACTCATCAAACACCGCCGCCTTCAAGCGCAGCCCGCAGAACGCGGCGGCCAGGGTGTAGAACACGCAAAGGCTGATGATGCCGGTGAGGCGGTAGGTGTCCCACACCAGAATCATCACCAGCGCTGACAGCCCCACCAGCAACAGCAAGGCAAACACCAACGCCAGGCCCGCGAACAGCAGCAGGCTGACGGTGCGGGCTTTCTGCTCTTGCAGTTCGATGCCGAACAGTTCGACGTGGCTGTGCAACAAGCCCAGCACCGCCGCGCCCAAGCGCCGAGATGAAGAGCCGGGGCCCGTGGACGAGCCGGATTCGCCGATAGCCATGATTAGCGCCTTGTAGCCAGCAGGCCGATCAAAAAGCCCACACCGGCTGCAATGCCGACGGACTGCCAAGGGTTGGCCTGCACGTAGTCTTCCGTGGCCGTCACGGCGGCTTTGCCGCGATCACGCAGGGACTCTTCGGTCAGTTGCAGGGTTTCGCGGGCCTTGAGCAAGCTCTCGTGGATTTTGCCACGCAGCTCGTCGGCCTGATCACCGGCCAGTATCGCGGTGTCATCCAGCAGCTTTTCGGTATCGGCGACCAGGGTTTGAAAATCTGCCATCAATATTTCCTGAGCAGTCTTTGCCGTTTTGCTGGCCATGGTTTATCTCCGTGAGTGGCTGTTTGTTTTCGAGTCACCGGCATCGGTGAAGGTTCAGTGCAAATGTGTGGTACAGCTTTTGCTTTGCCATGGTGCGACGGCCACAGAGCCTGCGCTGAATCTGGGCGGTAGGGCCTCGGGCCTTGAAAAACCTTACCCTAAATAACTAAAACTCGCGGAAAAAGCCTGCCGTCCCCTGCATCCTTCACCAAGCATTGCGCTAAATCGGTTCACGCTCGTCACAGGGATGCGGGGCGAACAGGGCCAAAGTAGTGCGCTCGGTAAGGGGTATGAACTGCTTTGGTGCTTTTTTCCGGACATTGCAGGCCTGCCAATTTCCATGGACAACCTACAAAGTGCGGTGGACACCCTGGTCCACAGCTCCAACACCCTGTTTATCCTGATCGGCGCGGTCATGGTCCTGGCCATGCACGCAGGCTTCGCGTTCCTGGAGGTCGGCACCGTACGCCAAAAGAACCAAGTCAATGCCCTGTCAAAAATCCTCAGCGACTTTGCCATCTCCACGCTGGCCTATTTCTTTATAGGCTATTGGATCTCCTATGGCGTGAGCTTCCTGCAACCGGCGGCGGTGATCAGTGCCGACCACGGTTATGGTCTGGTGAAGTTCTTTTTCCTGCTGACCTTCGCGGCGGCCATCCCGGCGATCATTTCCGGTGGTATCGCTGAGCGTGCACGTTTTGCGCCGCAACTGTGTGCCACCGCGTTGATCGTCGCGTTTGTCTACCCGTTTTTCGAAGGCATGGTGTGGAACGGCAACTACGGCGCGCAAGCCTGGTTGCAAGCCACCTTTGGCGCGCCGTTCCATGACTTTGCAGGTTCCGTGGTGGTGCACGCCATGGGCGGCTGGCTGGCGCTGGCGGCGGTGTTGCTGTTGGGGCCGCGCCAGGGGCGTTATCGCGACGGGCGGCTGGTGGCGTTCGCGCCGTCCAGCATTCCGTTCCTGGCGCTGGGGTCGTGGATCCTGATTGTCGGCTGGTTTGGCTTCAACGTGATGAGTGCACAGACCCTGTCCGGGGTCAGCGGCCTGGTGGCCGTCAACTCGCTGATGGCGATGGTCGGCGGCACGGTCGCCGCGCTGGTGATCGGCCGCAACGACCCGGGCTTTTTGCACAACGGCCCGCTGGCCGGGCTGGTGGCGGTGTGCGCCGGGTCCGACCTGATGCACCCGGTGGGCGCGCTGGCGACTGGGGTGGTGGCCGGTGGTTTGTTTGTGTGGTGCTTCATTGCCGCGCAGGACCGTTGGAAAATCGACGACGTGCTGGGCGTATGGCCGCTGCACGGCCTGTGCGGCGTGTGGGGAGGAATTGCCTGCGGTATCTTCGGGCAGACCGCCTTGGGCGGTTTGGGCGGCGTGAGCCTGGTCAGCCAGTTGATCGGCACCGCCAGCGGCGTGGCCGTGGCCTTTGCTGGCGGGTGGCTGGTGTATGGCGTGATCAAGCGGGTCAACGGCCTGCGCCTGAGCCAGGAGCAGGAGTATTACGGCGCCGATTTGTCGATCCACAAGATCGGCGCGGTCAGCCAGGATTGAGGGCGGCCGGCCGGTGGCTCGACGAGGTTTTGCGTCGGGCCTAAAATAGGCGCCTGTTTCTTGCCCGGTGTTTGATCATGCCTCCTGAATGCCAGCTCTTGGGCACCCTGGGTTGCCACTTATGCGAATTGGCCGAAGCCGAAATCATGCCGTTGGTCGATCACGGCCTGCTCGTGGAGCTGGTGGACGTGGCCGACAGCGACGCGCTGTTTGAGGCTTACGGCCTGCGAATCCCGGTGTTGCGCCGGGTGGACACGGGCGCCGAGCTGGATTGGCCGTTCGACACCGCGCAGGTGGTAGCCTTTGTGCGCTGAAGTCGGCGATGGCGGGTTCCGAATTATTGGGTTACTGTATGTTTGTACAGCGATTGGATAAGAGGGAACACCCGTGGTGAATGTCGAACAACTGAAAAACAGCGTTAACCGCATGTCCGTGGACGTTGTTCGCGACGCGGTCAACGAGCTGCGACTCGATGGGTTGGTCACGGAAGGCAAGACGCCGTTCAACAAAGTCCATTTCAATACCTGCTTTGCCGAGATCGAGGCGTTGTTCCAGCGTGCCGGTTACCACAAGCAGCTGGACGTGGTCGGCTATCAGGGCTTGCTGTACGCGCTTTACGACCCGGGCCGCTGGGAGGCGGTGGACGTGTTGCGCTGGCTCAAGGAGTTCACCGACGCGGCCGCTGCGTCGCCGCTGTTGCGGGCGCAATTGGCCAAGGCGTGAATCTGTTCTGGGACGCAGCGGCCCCTATGCCGGATAATGCCCGCCTGTTTTCCAGGCCTTGAGCATGCCCATGTCTGTTTTCCGCGCCAGCGAGCACCAAGCCAGCACCCTTTACCTGCCGCCCGGCACCTGGGCGACCGTGCTCGATTGCCTCTGCGACCACTTCAAGGCCATCAGCCGTGAGCAATGGCTGGACCGCATTGCCCGGGGCCGCGTGCTGGACATCAACGGCTCGCCCATCCCTCACGCCTTGGCCTACCGCGAAGGCCTGTGCATCTATTACTTTCGCGAAGTGCCCAACGAGAAGGTGATTGCGGCGCAGGAAACCATCCTGTACGCCGACGAGCACTTGGTGGTAGCGGACAAACCGCACTTTTTGCCCGTGACGCCGTCGGGCGAATACGTTGAGCAAACCTTGTTGCGGCGCCTGATCCGGCGCCTGGACAACCCCGCGCTGGTGCCACTGCACCGCATCGATCGGCATACGGCAGGGCTCGTGCTGTTCTCGGCCAACCCGCACACACGGGCGGCGTACCAGCAGCTTTTTCCCACGCGCAAGATCGACAAATTCTACGAAGCCATCGCGCCCGCCTTGCCCGGCCTAACCTTTCCGTTGGTGCATAAAAGCCGCCTGGTGGACGGCGAGCCGTTCTTTCGCATGCAAGAAGGCCCCGGCGCAAGCAACACCGAGACGGCAATGGAGGTGCGGGAGAAAAACGGCGACTTATGGCGCTACGGCCTGTTCCCGGTCACCGGCAAGAAACACCAGCTGCGGGTGCACATGACGGCGTTGGGGGCCAGTATCTGCAACGATCCGTTCTACCCCGAGGTGATCAAGGACGCCGAAGACGATTACGCCAACCCGCTCAAATTGCTGGCCCAGGGCGTGCGGTTTATCGACCCGGTCAGCGGGCTCGCCCGCCGTTTTGAGAGTGAGATCACCTTGAACTGGTGACCTGCATAAACAACAAAGCCCGCATCAAGCGGGCTTTGTGGCAACTGGGATCAAGACTTACAGGTCTTTAACCGTACGCACCTGGTCTTTGTTGATGCGGGTGCGCTTGCCATCCAGTTGTTCGAACTCGTAGAAACCGGTGGTTTTGTCGAAGGACGGGGTGTCGACGGCCTGGATTTCGCGACCGTCATTCAGGGTGATCACTGATGGCGACGAGCAGCCCGCCAGGGCGGCGAGGCCCAGTGCGAGCATGAAGGCGGCGAGGGTCCGTTGAGTCATGGGTTTGTCTCCAAGAGCAGGTGAAATAAAGTAGTGACCTTGTGACGTGTGCAACGCCGGCAAAGTTCCTTGAGCGACGGTCATTCTGCCACGCCCGGCCGCTGGTGCAACAGCTCTGGCGTATTCAGGTTGGCCAGGCGCGGATCATTTGTCGGGCAATCCAGGGCCTTGGCGCCCAAGGCTTGCATGATCTGGCGCGGGCTGCGCTGCCCCGCGAGCCAGGCCTGTTCAAAGCCTTCGCGCAGGGCGGTGGGGATCACGCACAGCAAGGGTTCCCAGAACTCGCCGTGTCGGACCATCAGCGGCACTTGGGGGTTTTGCTGCGCCTTCTGACGCAGGTCGATCAACAGTCGCTCATCCACCTGCGGTACATCGCACGGCAATACCAGCAGATGCCCATGGCGAGCCACCGCCAATCCGGCACGGATACCGGCCAGGGGGCCGGGAAAGTCCGTGCCGTCGTCGCCCACCAAACGGTCGGCGTACGGGCTGTACTGCGCCTGGTTGCGGTTACACGAAATGATCAGGTCGTCGGTGAATGGCCGTGCCAGGCGATGCAGGTGGGCGATCAAGGGCTGGCCACGCCAGTCGATCAGCCCTTTGTCCTGGCCGCCCACGCGCTGGCCCCGCCCGCCCGCCAGCAGCAGGATCGAACAGGGCAGGGGGGAAGAATGGGGTGACATGATGGCTCCACAGCGGCAGTCAAAGAGAGGCCTGTGATATAACACCGGCCTGTTTCCCCGACAACTGGACCCCGCCATGAAAGCCAAGGCTGATGCGCCTTTCGTACCCCTCAATATCGCCGTATTGACCGTCAGCGACACCCGCACCCTGGACACCGATACCTCAGGCCAAGTGTTCGTCGACCGCCTGACCGCGGCCGGTCATGCCCTGGCCGAGCGCGTGTTGCTCAAGGACGACCTGTACAAAATCCGCGCCCAGGTGGCCCACTGGATCGCCGAAGACGTGGTGCAAGTGGTGTTGATCACCGGCGGCACCGGTTTTACCGGCCGCGACAGCACTCCTGAAGCGGTGAGCTGCCTGCTGGACAAGCACGTCGACGGGTTTGGCGAGCTGTTCCGCCAGATCTCCGTGGCCGACATCGGCACCTCCACCGTGCAGTCACGCGCCCTGGCGGGGCTGGCCAATGGCACGTTGGTGTGCTGCCTGCCGGGCTCCACCAACGCTGTGCGCACCGGCTGGGACGGGATTCTGGCCGAGCAATTGGACAACCGGCACCGCCCGTGCAATTTCGTCCCGCACCTTAAACAGGCCGAGCCTTGTGAATCCCGTGGGTAAGCCTGGCAAGACCGGCGCGCTGATGCCGGTTGAAGAGGCATTGGCGCGCCTGCTGGCAATGGCCGAGGCGGCGCCGATCAACGATGAGCAAGTGATACCGCTCGCCGAGTGCGACGGCCGGGTATTGGCGCGGCCGCTGGTGTCCACCCTCGACCTGCCGCCCTGGCCGAACAGCGCCATGGACGGCTACGCCTTGTGCCTGTCGGGGTGGACCGGCGAGCCGTTGGTGCAAAGCCAGCGCATCCTGGCCGGCACCGCGCCCGAGCCGCTGGCGCCTGGCACCTGCGCGCGCATCTTTACCGGCGCCCCGGTGCCACCGGGTGCCGACTGCGTCGAGATGCAGGAAAACGCCCTCGTCCAGGCAGACGGGCGGGTGAGCTTCACCCAACCCCTGCAGGCGGGTCAGAACATTCGCCCCCAGGGCCAGGAAACCACCGTAGGCGAAGAAGTATTGCCCGCTGGCACACGGCTGGGGCCGATCGAACTGGGGCTGGCGGCGTCGCTGGGGCGTGATGCCCTGCCGGTGGTCCGCCGCCCACGGGTCGCGGTGCTGTCCACGGGCGATGAACTGATCGAACCGGGCCTGCCGCTCGGCCCCGGCCAGATCTACAACAGCAACCGCCGCGTGCTGTGCAACTGGCTGCAGCGTTTGGGCTGTGAGGTGGTGGACGCCGGTATCCTGCCCGATGACCTGGAGCACACCCGCGCACGCTTGGGTGCCTTGGGTGCGGTGGACTTGATTCTGTCCACCGGCGGCGTTTCGGTGGGCGAGGCCGACTTCTTGGGCATTGCCCTGCGTGAAGAAGGTGAGCTGGCGTTGTGGAAGCTGGCGATAAAACCGGGCAAACCGCTGACCTTCGGGCATTTTCGTGGCGTGCCGGTGATCGGTTTGCCGGGCAACCCCGCGTCCACGCTGGTCACGTTTGGCTTGTTGGCGCGGCCTTACCTGTTGCGTCGCCAAGGGGTGCAAGCGGTGCAGCCGCTGCACATTGAGGTGCCGGTGGGGTTCGTGTGGCCCCAGCCGGGCAACCGTCGCGAGTACTTGCGCGGGCGCCTGGAGCAGGGCCGGGCGATCATTTATCGCAACCAGAGCTCCGGCGTACTGCGCAGCGCCGCCTGGGCTGAAGGCCTGGTGGAAGTGGTGGAAGGCACGACGCTGGCGGTGGGTGACCGGGTCAACTTCATCCCGTTGAGCGAACTCTTCACCTGAGGTGCGCGCTGCCGGGCGCGGGGGCGATCAACGGCTAATAGTCGTCCCCGCGCTCGGTCACATCCCGCTCCTCCGGCGGCGCGTCGGGGTCATACCCCACCGGGAACTTGCCCTTCAATGTCCACGCAAACGCGATAATCTCGGCCACCGTGCGGTACAGCTCCTCGGGGATGCTGTCCCCCAACTCCAGGCGTGCGAGCAGTTTGACCAATTCGGCGTTTTCGTAGATCGGTACTTCATTTTCCCGGGCCAGTTTCAAAATGGCCTCGGCCAGGGCATCGTCGCCCTTGGCGGTCAGGGTGGGGGCCTGTTGGCCGTCGTATTTGAGGGCGATGGCCTGGCGTGGCGGGTGGGCGTTTTTCATGCGGTTTCATCCACCCAGCGTTGTTCAAGCCCGGTTTTCGGCCCGCGTGGCGGGGTGCCCAGGTGGCAGTCCAGGTCGCCGACATTGATACCGGAGGCCACCAGGCGTTCGCGCAGGCTGCCCAAATGGCTTTCGATCAGGCTGGCGGTGTAGGGGCGGCTGGCCCACAACTGGCTGGACAGCTTGCCCTGGGTCAACTGCGCCTGGACTTGCAAAGGGCCCAGCGGCTCTAGGTCAAACGCCAGTTCCACACGCCACAGCATCTGCTTGGGGTCTTTGTTGGCCTTGCGCTCGGGCGTGTCTTTATCTGGCGCCGGCTCCTCGCGTTGGAACTTGACCTGCAACGGCACGATGTCTTGCAGGGTGCGCAGGGGCATTTCCAGTTGCCAAGTGGTGAGTACCCGGCCATCGGCGGTGGTGCCGGTTTGTTCCAGGCTCGAAAGCTGATGGCTTTGCAAGCGGGAAATGGCCCCGGCCGCCAGGCGCAACAGGTTTTCCAGGCTGCTTTCACCCTCCAGGCGTTGCATCAACCGCTCCGGCAGCGGAAAGCCCGCGGGCGTCTGCCGGGCACCGATCTGGCCGAGGGTGCCCAGGGGGCTGCGTACAAAGCTGGGCAGCACTTGGGCCAGGGTGTTGGCGGCCAGGATTGCGTTCAAATTGGTGCCCGCAGGCAGCGCTGGCAGCAGGTCTGCCACTAGGCGCAGCAGTGCGCCTTTCATGTCCAGCGGCGGAATCTGCGGGTTTTGCCCCGCCAGCAATTTGGTTTCAAGCAATATGCCGCTGCTGAGCAGCGCTTGCGCCACGCCCTTGGGCGTCGTCAGTTGCGCCAGGTCCGGCAGGCCCGACAGCAGGCGCTCGGCCGCGGCGCGCAGGTCGGCAGAAGTGCTGTCGCCAGGTGGCAGGTTTTGCAGGGCGGTGAATACAACATCCAGCGAGCCCTGGCGACTTTGCTGGGTGGACAACTGCTGCGCGATGGCCAGTTGGTCTTGGCGACCGCTCAGCGGCACAAAATTCAAGGTCTGTGCATTTTGCACCACCGCGCTCAGCAAACTGCCGACGCGCAGCGGTTGCGGGCTTTCCACCGTCAGGGTCGCGCCGCTGAGGGCGCTGTTGAACACGCTGACCAGCGAGCGATAAATCGCCGGTTGGCTGGTGCCCTGGGGCAGTGTCTGGGTGGTCAGCACCTTGCCTTGCAACAGCGTGCCCACGGGCAGTTGGGTGGTGTCGATGCGGGTCAGCGCGGCGACGCTGGCACTCAGCGCCTGTTGCAACGTGATGGCCAGGTTGCCCGACGGCGTCTGGCTCACCGCCACATTGCTGCCCAGCGGCAGGGGCTGGTTACTGCTGGCCTGCACCAAAGTTTGCTGGCCGCTGTCCAGCGTCAACTTGAGCAACAGCTGAAACACATCGCCGCCCTGTTTAAGCGCCAGCACTTCGGCGTTCACGGTTTTGCCGGGGTCGATCAGCCCGGTCTGGGGCTCCAGCAGTTTCAGCAGCTCACCCACCGGCGGGGCAGGGCTGGGCCCGGCCGCCGGGGCGGGAGGTAGGGGCGGAAGAGTGATGTCACCGGTCATCGTGCGCGCCGTCTCAGGGGAAATTGCCCTCTTTAGCGTAGGGGATCGCATGTATAATGCCGCCCGTCTTCAACGAGAGCGGTAAAAATCTTACAACTAGTTGATCCAGCTCTCTAAAACAGGCCGTCAAAGCATCTATGCTGTCTCTCTTTAACGGCAGCTTTACCGCCGACTTGAACTGTAAAGGCCCGCGATCTCTTGACCAGCCCTCTTCTTGAAGCCGTAGCGCTCGCCTGTGAACGTGACCTGCGGATGCTGTTCCAACACCTCCAATTGCGTCTGGCCAGCGGCGACATGGTGCAAGTCAGCGGCCCCAACGGCAGCGGCAAGACCAGCCTGCTACGCCTGTTGGCCGGCTTGATGCAGCCCACGGCGGGGCAGGTGTTGCTCAACGGCAAGCCCTTGCAAGAGCAGCGCACGGAACTGGCCCGCACCCTGACCTGGATCGGCCACGCTGCGGGCATCAAAGACCTGCTGACCCCCGAAGAAAACCTCAGTTGGCTCGGCGCCCTGCATCACCCGGCCCGCCGTGACGCCATCTGGCAAGCCTTGGCCACGGTCGGCCTCAAGGGGTTTGAAGACGTCCCTTGTCACACCCTGTCTGCCGGCCAGCAGCGCCGCGTGGCCCTGGCCCGTTTGTACCTGGATGGCCCGCTGCTGTGGATTCTCGACGAACCCTTCACCGCCCTCGATAAACAAGGCGTGGCCCAATTGGAAGCGCACCTGGCCGAGCATTGCGAAGCGGGCGGCACGGTGGTGCTCACCACCCACCACACCCTGGCCCGCGTACCCGCCGGTTACCGCGAACTGGACCTGGGCCGGTGGTCGGCATGAGTGTGTTCGCCCTGCTGCTCGCCCGCGAAGCCCGCCTGCTGTGCCGCCGCCCGGCCGAGTTGGCCAACCCGCTGGTGTTTTTTGCAATGGTGATTGCGCTGTTCCCGCTGGCGGTGGGGCCTGAGACAAAACTGTTGCAAACCTTGTCTCCGGGACTGGTCTGGGTGGCGGCGCTATTGTCCGTGCTGCTCTCGCTGGACGGGCTGTTTCGCAGTGATTTTGAAGACGGCTCCCTCGAACAGTGGGTCCTTTCGCCGCACCCCCTGGCGCTTCTGGTGCTGGCCAAAGTGCTGGCACACTGGGTGTTTTCCGGCCTTGCGCTGGTGCTGCTGTCGCCGCTGCTGGCGATGATGCTGGGGTTGCCGGTGGCCTGCCTGCCGGTGTTGCTCCTGTCATTGTTGTTGGGCACGCCGGTCCTGAGCCTGCTGGGCGCGGTGGGCGCGGCCTTGACCGTCGGCCTCAAGCGTGGCGGGTTGCTGCTGGCCCTGTTGATTCTGCCTTTGTATATTCCGGTGTTGATCCTGGGCAGCGGCGCGTTGCACGCCGCGCTTGAAGGCCTGCCCGCCACCGGCTACCTGCTGTGGCTGGCGAGCCTGACCGCCCTGGCGGTCACCCTGACACCCTTTGCTATTGCCGCCGGCCTCAAGATCAGCGTTGGCGAATAATGAATAACGAGGTCTGATCAAGCGTTGTCTTGATCAGTAAAGACCCTAAGCTTTTCGCCCTGACGAAAAGCACCGTGATGGAAACAGCAATGAACTGGACCTGGTTTCACAAGCTCGGCTCGCCCAAATGGTTCTTTGGCATCAGTGGCAAACTGCTGCCCTGGTTGAGCGTCGCCGCTGCGCTGCTGATTGGCACCGGCCTGGTCTGGGGCCTGGCGTTTGCACCGCCGGACTACCAGCAAGGCAACAGCTTTCGCATCATCTACCTCCACGTGCCCGCCGCCCTGCTGGCCCAGTCCTGCTACGTGATGCTGGCCGTGTGCGGCATCGTGGGCCTGGTGTGGAAGATGAAACTGGCGGACGTGGCCCTGCAATGCGCCGCGCCAGTGGGCGCCTGGATGACCGCCGTGGCGCTGGCCACCGGGGCCATCTGGGGCAAGCCCACCTGGGGTTCATGGTGGGTGTGGGATGCGCGGCTCACCTCGATGCTGATCCTTTTGTTCCTGTACTTCGGCCTGATCGCCCTGGGCAATGCCATCAGCAACCGCGACAGCGCGGCCAAGGCCTGCGCGGTGCTGGCGATTGTGGGCGTCATCAACATTCCGATCATCAAGTACTCGGTGCAGTGGTGGAACACCCTGCACCAGGGCGCCACGTTCACCCTCACCGAAAAACCGGCAATGCCCGTGGAAATGTGGGCGCCGCTGTTGCTGATGGTGCTGGGGTTCTACTGCTTTTTCGGCGCGGTACTTTTAATGCGCATGCGCCTTGAAGTGCTCAAGCGCGAAGCCCGCGCCAGTTGGGCCAAGGCCCATGTGCAAAGCCTGTTGGAGGGCCGTGGATGAGCTTTTCCTCGTTCAGCGAGTTTCTCGCCATGGGCCATCACGGCCTCTATGTCTGGACCGCCTATGGCCTCTGCCTGGCGGTGCTGGCAATCAACGTCGCCGCGCCGATGCTGGCCCGCAAGCGTTACCTGCAACAAGAGGCGCGTCGTCTGCGCCGGGAGACTGAAAAGTGAATGCGCTGCGTAGAAAGCGTCTGTTGATCATCCTGGCCATCCTGGCCGGTGTCGGCATTGCCGTGGCCCTGGCCTTGAGCGCGCTGCAACAGAACATCAACCTGTTCTACACCCCGACCCAGATCGCCAACGGCGAAGCGCCGCATGACACCCGCATCCGCGCGGGTGGCATGGTCGAGAAGGGCTCGCTCAAGCGCTCCTCCGACTCGCTGGACGTGACGTTCGTGGTCACCGACTTCAACAAGTCCGTGACCATCACCTACCGCGGCATCCTCCCGGACCTGTTCCGCGAAGGGCAGGGCATCGTCGCCCTTGGCAAACTCAACGCCGACGGCGTGGTGGTGGCCGATGAAGTGCTGGCCAAGCACGATGAAAAATACATGCCGCCGGAAGTCACCAAGGCGCTCAAAGACAGTGGCCAGTCGGCCCCCGCACCGGCCAAGGAGGGCTAAGCCATGAATGCCTCACTGTTTATTCCGGAGTTGGGCCACTTGGCGATGATCCTCGCCCTGTGCTTTGCGGTGATCCAGGCGGTGGTCCCGTTGCTGGGCGCCTGGCGTGGCGACCGCTTGTGGATGAGCCTTGCGCAGCCGGCCGCCTGGGGCCAGTTTGCGTTTTTGGTGTTCGCCTTTGGCTGCCTGACTTACGCGTTCATGACCGACGACTTTTCCGTCGCCTATGTCGCCAATAACTCCAACACCGCGCTGCCCTGGTACTACAAGTTCAGTGCCGTATGGGGGGCGCACGAAGGTTCATTGCTGCTGTGGGCCTTGATCCTCGGCGGCTGGACCTTTGCCGTGTCGGTGTTTTCCCGGCAATTGCCGCAGGTCATGCTGGCCCGGGTGCTGGCGGTGATGGGCATGATCAGCATCGGCTTTTTGCTGTTTCTGATCATGACCTCCAACCCCTTCACCCGCATCCTGCCGCAGATCCCCGTCGACGGGCACGACCTCAACCCGCTGCTGCAAGACATCGGCCTGATCGTGCACCCGCCGATGCTCTACATGGGGTATGTCGGCTTTTCCGTGGCCTTTGCCTTCGCCATCGCCGCCTTGCTGGGCGGGCGACTGGATGCGGCGTGGGCACGCTGGTCGCGGCCATGGACCATCGTTGCGTGGGCGTTCCTCGGCATCGGGATCACCCTGGGTTCCTGGTGGGCCTACTACGAACTGGGCTGGGGCGGCTGGTGGTTCTGGGACCCGGTGGAAAACGCCTCCTTTATGCCCTGGCTGGTGGGCACGGCGCTGATCCACTCGCTGGCCGTGACCGAAAAACGCGGCGTGTTCAAAAGCTGGACCGTACTGCTGGCCATCGCCGCGTTTTCCCTCAGCCTGCTCGGTACGTTCCTGGTGCGCTCGGGCGTGCTGACCTCCGTGCACGCGTTTGCGTCCGACCCCGAGCGCGGCGTGTTCATCCTGATCTTCCTGCTGTTTGTGGTCGGCGGCTCCCTGACCCTGTTCGCCCTGCGTGCGCCAGTGGTCAAGAGCCACGTGGGCTTTAACCTGTGGTCGCGGGAAACCCTGTTGCTGGGCAACAACCTGGTGCTGGTGGTGGCCGCGTCGATGATCCTGCTCGGCACGCTGTACCCGCTGGTGCTGGATGCGCTGAGCGGCGCCAAGCTGTCGGTGGGGCCGCCGTATTTCAACGCCTTGTTCATTCCGCTGATGGGCTTGTTGATGGTGGTGATGGCGGTGGGCGTGCTGGTGCGCTGGAAAGACACCCCGGTGAAATGGCTGGTGAGCATGCTCACGCCGGTGTTGCTCGGCAGCGTGGCCCTGGCGGTGATCGCAGGGGTTGCCTACGGCGATTTCAACTGGGCCGTGCTCGCCACCTTCCTGCTCGCCGCCTGGGTGTTGCTGGCCGGTGTGCGGGATATTTTCGACAAGACCCGCCACAAAGGCCTGCTCAAGGGGTTGCCGAGCCTGACCCGCAGTTATTGGGGCATGCAACTGGCCCACCTGGGCATTGCCGTGTGTGCGCTGGGCGTGGTGTTGTCCAGCCAGAACAGCGCCGAGCGTGACTTGCGCCTGGCGCCGGGCGAGTCCATGGACCTGGCCGGTTATCACTTTGTCTTCGAGGGCGCCACGCATGTCGAAGGCCCCAACTTCACCTCCGACAAAGGCACCGTCCGTGTGGTGCGCAACGGCCAGGAAGTGGCCGTGCTGCACCCCGAAAAACGCCTGTACACCGTGCAGAGTTCGATGATGACCGAAGCCGGGATCGACGCAGGGTTCACCCGTGACCTCTACGTCGCCCTGGGCGAGCCGTTGGGTAATGGCGCCTGGGCCGTGCGGGTACACGTCAAACCGTTCGTGCGCTGGATCTGGTTTGGCGGCCTGCTCACCGGGGCGGGTGGTTTGCTGGCGGCGCTGGACCGGCGTTATCGCGTCAAAGTCAAAAGCCGTGTGCGCGAAACGCTCGGCCTGCAGGGAGCGGCAGTATGAAGCGTTGGTTGATGGTGGTGCCCTTGGCGTTGTTTCTGGTGGTGGCGGTGTTTTTGTACCGCGGCCTGTACCTGGACCCGGCCGAGCTGCCCTCGGCGCTGATCGGCAAACCCTTCCCGGCGTTTTCCCTGCCAAGCGTGCAGGGCGACAAAACCCTGACCCGGGCGGATCTGTTGGGCAAACCGGCGCTGGTCAACGTATGGGGCACCTGGTGCATTTCCTGTCGCGTGGAACACCCGGTGCTGAACAAATTGGCCGAGAAGGGCGTGGTCATCTACGGCATCAACTACAAGGACGACAACGCCGCCGCCTTGAAATGGCTGACGGAATTTCACAACCCCTACCAGCTCGATATTCGTGACGAAGACGGCAACCTCGGCCTGAACCTGGGCGTGTACGGCGCCCCCGAAACCTTCTTTATCGACGCCAAGGGGGTGATCCGCGACAAATACGTGGGGGTGATCGACGAAGTGGTCTGGCGTGAGCAACTGGCCGCCAAGTACCAGGCGCTGGTCGACGAGGCCAAGCCATGAAGCGCCTGTTGACCGCTGCGGTGCTGGCCCTGGGCCTGGCCAGCGTCGCCCATGCCGCCATCGACACTTATGAATTTGCCAACGACGCCGAGCGCCAGCGTTTTCGCGACCTCACCCAAGAGCTGCGCTGCCCCAAGTGCCAGAACCAGGACATCGCCGACTCCAACTCGCCGATCGCGGCGGACCTGCGCAAAGAGATTTTTCGCATGCTGGGGGAAGGCAAGGACGATCAGCAAATCGTCGACTTCATGGTCGACCGCTACGGTGACTTCGTGCGCTACAAGCCCGCGCTCACCGGCAAGACCGCCTTGCTCTGGTTCGGCCCCGGCGCCTTGCTGCTGGCAGGCATCGGTGTGATGGCGGTGATCGTGCGCCGTCGCCGCGTGGCCGCTGCCGACGGTTCGCCCGCGCTCTCCGTTGACGAGCGTCAACGCCTCGACCAATTGCTGGACAAAAAAACCGATGATTGATTTCTGGCTCGCAGCAGGCTTGCTGCTCCTGATCGCCCTGAGTTTCCTGTTGATCCCCGTGCTGCGTGGCCGCCGCGCCCAACGTGAAGAAGACCGCACCGCGTTGAACGTGGCGCTGTACCAGGAGCGCGTCGCCGAGCTGCAAAACCAGCAGGCCGAAGGCGTGCTGGACGCCGCGCAACTGGACAGCGGCCGCGCCGAAGCGGCCCGAGAACTGCTGGCCGACACCGAAGGCGCGGCCCCCCTGCGCGAGTCCCGCCTGGGCCGGCCATTGCCCTTGCTGGCGGCGGTGTTGGTGCCGGTGTTGGGCGTGGCGCTTTACCTGCATTTTGGCGCCAGCGACAAGGTGGAACTGACCCGCGAATTCGCCCAGCCACCGGTGTCGATGGAAGACATGACCCAGCGCCTGGAACGCGCCGCCGCCGCCCAGCCAGACTCCGCAGAAGGCCTGTACTTCCTGGCGCGCGCGTACATGGCGCAGGACCGCTCGGCCGACGCGGCGAAAATCTTCGAGCGCACCGTGGCCCTGGCCGGGCGTCAACCCGAGTTGCTCGGGCAGTGGGCCCAGGCGCAGTACTTTGCCGCCAACAAAAAGTGGTCGCCTGAGATCCAGGCGCTCACCGACGAAGCCCTGAAGCTGGACCCCAAGGAAGTCACCAGCCTGGGCCTGCTGGGCATCGCCGCCTTTGAGGGCGAGCGCTACGCGCAAGCCATCGACTACTGGAACCGCCTGCTGGCGCAATTGCCACCGGACGACAGCTCCCGCGCGGCGCTGCAAGGCGGCATCGACCGCGCGACAGAAAAGCTCAAGGAGCGCGGCGCCACCGTGGCTCAGGCCCCGGCCAACGCGCTGCTCAAAGTGCGGGTGGCATTGTCTGCCGAGGTCAAGGCCAAGGCCCAGCCGGGTGACAGCGTCTTCATCTTTGCCCGTGCGATAAAAGGCCCGCCCGCGCCCTTGGCGGTCAAGCGCGTGACCGTCGCCGACCTGCCGGTGACTGTCGAACTGGGGGATGCCGACGCGATGATGCCGCAGTTGAAACTGTCCGGTTTTCCCGAAGTCCAACTGGTTGCGCGCATCTCCCGCGCCGGTCAACCGACCGCTGGCGAGTGGATCGGCCGCAGCCAACCGCTGGCCAGCAGCACCACTGCGTTGCAGTCGCTGACCATCGACAGTCCGGATCAATAATTTCGAGGAAACGCCATGACCGCTCTCGCACGTATCACCCTGCTCAGCCTGGTCCTGGGGTTGAGTGCTTGTGCGGTCCACCGGCCTCCTGCACCCACTGGCCCCACCATCCCGCCGTCCGGCCCGGCGACCCAGCCCGGCGGCGCGCAACCCCCGGCCACCGCCCCGGCCAAGGCGGCGCCCAGCACGTCTGCCACCTTTGCTCCGCCTCCCGGCGCGGCCAGCCATTGGGACGGGCGGATGCAGGTGTATGTACTCGATGAACAACCCGATACGTTCTACCGCCAACGCACCTATTACCGCTGGAGCAACGGCTGGAGCCGTTCCATCAGCCCGAACGGGCCGTGGGAAGACACCAGCGTGCATGGCGTACCGCCGGGCTTGAGCAAGCAATACGCCCAATGACCGTTTGACGTGCAGGCGGCCTGAGATTCAAGCCGCCGCGCCCGCCGGGCGGGGAGCGCCGATGCGGTGGATGACCCCCGCGATGCCCCCCAGCACGACGCCGAACACGACAATCCCCGACCAGCCATAACGCGTCATCAGCCACCCGCTGATCACCGCGCCCACCGCCCCGCCAAAAAACGTCGCGGTCATGTACAGGCTGTTAATCCGCCCTTGAGCCTTGGGGTCTACCGCAAAGGCCCGTGTCTGGTTGGACACCAGCCCCGACTGCACACCGATATCCAGCACAATCACGCCCAGTATCAGCAAGATCAACGACGTCTGTGCCCCGGCCAGCAGCAGGTACGCAAGGGTCACAATCCCGATACTCGCCCCAACCACCGCCCGCGGCCCGCGCTTGTCGGATGCGCGCCCGCCCAGGGACGCGGCAAACGCACCGGCGGCGCCGATAATGCCGAACCCTCCAGCCCAGGCGCTACCCAGCTGCCAAGGCCCGTGTGCCAGCAACGCCGCCAGGTTGACCCAGAACGCGTTGAAACACGCCCACAACAACCCCTGCACCAGCATCGATTGGCGGATGGGACTGTTGTCGCGCATCAACGGCCATAACGACGCCAGCAGGCGAGGGTAGGACAACTGGCTGCTCGGCACGCCTTGGGGCAGCAACTTCGCCGCCGCCAGCCACACCGGCACCATAAAGGCCGCCTCCACGCCATACACCGCTCGCCAGCCGTAGGTTTCACCGATCACACCGGCGATGGTTCGGCCGAGCAAAATCCCGACCATGATCCCGCTGACCACGGTCCCCACATTGCGCCCGCGCTCGCTGGGCGGGGACATCACGGCGGCAAACGGCACCAGTTGCTGGGGCACGCAACTGACGATGCCCAGGCCAAATGACGCGCCGATCAGCGCCCAGATCGTCGGCGAACACGCGGCGGCCAGGGCAAACACCAATGCCAGGGCAATCTGCCCGAGCACCAGCTTGCGCCGGTCGAACCGGTCCCCCAGGGGCAACAGCAACGCAAGCCCGGTGGCAAACCCGAGCAAGGCCGAGCCGGCCACCAGGTCCACGGTGGTGAGGTCCACCGCCATGTCCGACGCGATCAGCGGCAGAATCGGCTGGGTGCAGTAAATATTGGTAATCACCGCGCCAGCGATCACCGCCATCATCATGATCTTGCTGCGCGAGGCGGTGGGGCTCTGGGAGGTTGCGGATAGGCTGCTCACGGCAGGCTCCTTGAGGGTTCCAGGTGAATGAGTGGCAACCTTACAAATTCGCGTTTATGCTGATAATCCCCTAGGATCGGGAATCATCCTCCCAAAAAATGGTAGAGCGCCTTGAACCGTCTCGACGCCATGTCCGTGTTTATCGCAGTGGTCGAGGCGGGCAGCCTCTCGGCGGCTGCCCGTCACCTAGGCATGCCACTGGCCACCGTCAGCCGCAAAGTGGCCGAACTCGAAACACACCTGAACACCCGCCTGCTGCACCGCACCACGCGGCAGCTGTCCCTGACCGACGCGGGCGGCGCCTACCTGGCCGCCTGCAAACGCATCCTTGAAGACATCGACGAGGCCGAACGCGCCGCCACCGGCGAATATGCCGCGCCCAAGGGCGAGTTGATCGTCACCGCCCCGGTGGTCTTCGGACGCTTGCACGTAGTGCCAGTGGTGGCCCGGTTCCTCGCGCATTACCCCGAGATCGACATCAACCTGATACTCACCGACCGCGTGGTGCACCTGATGGACGAAGCGTGCGACGTGGCCGTGCGCATCGGTGAACTGCCCGACAGCACCTTAAAAGCCGTGCCAGTGGGCACCGTACGACGGGTGGTGTGTGCCAGCCCCGGTTACCTGGCCGAGCGCGGCGTCCCCCAGGCCCCGCAACACCTGGCCGGACATGACTGCATCACCTTCGACGTACTCGCCTCGGCAGGTGCCTGGGCGTTTGGCGACGGTCGATCGGCGCAATCAGTGCCGGTGCATTCGCGGTTATCGGTCAACACCGCAGAAGCGGCCATCGCCGCGGCGATGCAGGGCGTGGGCGTGATTCGGGTGTTGTCCTACCAAGTGGCGCAAGCCCTGCGTGACGACGCGTTGACGGTCGTGCTTGACGCCTTCGAGTCGTCGGCACTGCCCATCCACCTGGTGCATAAGGGGCAGTTGCCATTGCCGTTGAAAGTGCGCGCGTTTCTGGACTTCGCTACACCACGGTTGCGGGAGCGGATGGCTGATACGCCGTAAGGCGAGATCAGCAGCCCACCTCAACTCCCCGAAGGCGGCGGGCTTGCCCGCTGTTCAGCAGGCCGTGGTGGCGAAGAGCGATGGCGGTCAGTAACGACGGAAAAATAAAACGACTTGAGTGCAATAAGTTTCTTGGCATGAAGTTGGCGTGCGTTACGGAGTTGGCTGTGAATTGCGGAAAGTTCTTACATGCAGATTCCTGGAAAAATTCTTACAGGGAGATGGGCGTACCTGTCCGTTTGGTTAGCTATTTGTTCTGGAACTAATCTGTTAGCGTTTGAACGTTCTGTAGGGGCGGTGAAAGGGGAGCGGAATGAAATTGACAGATATTGGTAATACACCTTTTTCAGAGATCGATGAGCTGTCCGTAAATGGGAATAGGTTTTTTTCAAAGTGTGAGTTTTTAAATCCGACAGGAAGTCATAAAGATAGAACGTATTTGCATATTATAAACACGCTCGAGAAGGCAGGTCTCATTGTGCCGGGTATGACATTAATAGACTGTTCTACGGGGAATGGAGGTGCTGCGCTGGCGTGGATAGGTCGGTTAAAAGGTTATGCGGTGAAGATATTTATGCCTGAAGGAATGACTCAGGAGAGGAAAGAGCAAATTTTTTCTTTTGGTGCCGAGATTATCGAGACACCCAAAGAAGAATTTTTGTCCGGTGCAATGCTCAGGGCGCAACGATACAGTGCGGAAAATCTGAAGGGGAAACACTATTTTTTGGACCAGTCAAATACGTTGCTGAATAAAGAGGCTTGGCATGCTTGTGGTGAAGAAATCGTCAAGGCGTTGAAACTTCAAAACGTGGTTCCGGATTATTTTGTGTGTTCGATAGGTACGGGTGGAACATTTTCGGGCATCGCGCAGGTGATGAAACGGGCCTACAGCCATATACGCACCGTGGGGATTGAAGTGGACAGTTCCGCCCCTCTTTATTCATTAAGAAATCAGCTGAGCTTTGAACATCGCCCGCATAATTTGATGGGGCTGGGGGCAGGTGTATTGTCAGTCAACACGGTTTCAGCGCTTATAGATGAGGTCCGGGTTGTCGACGGGCATGACGCTTGGGCGAGGATGAAGCGGTTTATTGCAGAAACGAATTTTCCGATTGGACCGACCTGTGGTGCAAATTTGATGGTATGTGACGCGATTAGTCTGGCCGTTAAAAATAAAAATATAGTCACTCTTTTTTTTGACAGTTCGTGGAAGTATCAGAGTCGTTGGAACGGTGTTTATCCAGATTACATGTGAGGTGAAAAATGTTACTTGAAGAGATTTACAGGCGCGCAAAAGTTGTTAACTCGGGGCGAGCGTTAACCACGGTAAATGAGTTCACTGACCAACTGCCTGCCTTGCGGCCAGAAGTACTGATTGAAGTGGCACAAAAAATAGTCAGGGTGATGGACCTGAGTGTCAATAAAATTGTGACTGAAGAAGATAAGGGAACAGCGCTTGCTACGACCGTTTCGTTGTTGACCGGCATTCCGATGGCGATAGCCAGGTGGTATCCGTACAGTCTGGACGGTGTCAATGAGTTATGGGTTGATCTTAAGTCTGAGTACTTCGATGGCAGACTTTATCTGAATGGTATTGACGCGGGTGATCGGGTAGCGATTATCGACGATACATTAAGTACAGGAGGTGCCGTGGTGGCGCTCGTTGAGGCCGTCAGAGCCGGAGGCGGCGAGGTGTTTGATGTTGTCTGTGCCGTGGAGAAAGTGGGAAATAACGGATCTTTAAATGTTAAAAGCAAAACCGGTATCGAGGTTAAAGTAATCATGAAGATAGCAGTGGATGAGGAAGGGGTTAAGGTGCTGTAAGTCAAGAATTTATGGAGTGAATAGGCTGATGGGACGAGTCGGTATAGCGCTGGGTTTGTTGTTTTGTTTGATCAGTGCAGCTTTTGATGTTTACGTCGCGTTTGTGACACAGACGCTCAGTACGCTACTGGTCGTTTTTTACTGTTTTATAGCGTCGGCGTTGTTTTTTTTAATCTGCGCGCTGTGTCGGGGCGCCGTTTCGCTGTATTCAAAACTGTATGGTGATTGGCGTTTGGTGGCCATCGTCAACCTCGCCGTCCTCCTCAACTGGGGAGGTCTGTTTTACGCCTTGCGCTACCTTGAGCCCGCCGTGGTCGGTATTGCCTCCGTCGCCTGCGGCCCGGCGCTCACGTTGTTTCTTTCGCTGTTTGATAAACGCAGCGCCAAGGCGGTGCGGGCGGACGTCGTGGTGTCCGCCCTGGTGCTGGTGTGCATGGGCATCATGTTGATCAATTCCTTTACCGGCGAAAGTGGTATTTCCACCACCACTTCAGGCCAACGATTGCTGGGCATTGCCAGTGTCATGGTGTGCGCGTTCGGCACGGTCATGTACACGGTGTTCTCGAAAAAGATGTTTGCGCGCGAGTGGGCTATTTACGAAATCCTCGCCGTCAGAAACGTGGCCATGATTGGGGTGTGCGTGGTGGGCCTGTCTGTAACGGGCGTGGGGTTTTCGCTTGAGCGGCAGTTGGTTTTACCGGTGTCGATGCTGGTGGTATTCGGGCATTTGTTACCGATTTATCTGATCCAGAAAACCATCTATTACCTGTCGCCTTTGCACGTATCGCTGGTCTTGCTCACGCTCCCGGTGTTTGTGCTTCTACTTCAATACTTGGACGCCCGCGTTGAGTTTTCAGTGGCCAGTGTCGTCGCGGTCAGCCTCATTGTCTTGTTACTCAGTGCGCGTGCGCTGGGCATCCTGTATGCCCAAAGGAGTGTGACCCCATGATCCGAGTCGTGATAGTTGACGGTTTTTCATCCGGAAAGTTTGTCGCCAAAAAGTTGTATGAGGAGGGCTGCATGCTCATGCATATCGCCTCGTCGAATACGCTGGACAGTTACTACTATGCCGGTTTCGACTACAGCCTTTACGAGCATCTTTTAGTCAATGGCGATGTGGAGGCGACGCTCAGTTGCGTCGCGCGTTTCAAACCGCATGTTGTCATGGCAGGCGCTGAAACCGGTGTGCTCCTGGCGGACCAGATAAACGAGCAACTCCAGTTGCCCTATTGCAATGTGTTTGATCAATCCAACGCCCGTCGAAACAAGTTCGACATGATCGAGTGCATCACCCAGGCCGGCTTACCGGCTGCGCGACAAGCCGTTGCGGACTCCTGGGACAGTGCGCGGGCATGGATCACCCGCCACGGTCAGTTCCCGGTGGTCATAAAGCCGCTCGCGAGTGCAGGCGCCGATGGTGTTTATATTTGTGACGACTTGCAGGCCTGTGAAGCCGCCGTCGGCCAATTGCTGGGGGCGCGCAACCGGCTGAACCTCTACAACCATCAGGTGCTGATTCAGGAGTATCTGGCGGGTGTTGAGTACGTGGTCAACATGGTTTCCCTGAACGGGGAGCAGCTTGTCACTGAGGTCGTGAGGTATCAAAAACAACGCCTGCCAGAGGGCGGTATTGTGTACGACCTCGACGAATTGGTCGGCCCGCACGCGCCGCAATACCCGGTCCTGGTGGAATACACACGCCAAGTGGTCCGCAGCCTTGGCATCCGGAACGGTCCCAGTCATGCAGAAGTCATGCTGACGCCAGACGGCCCGAAGCTGGTTGAAATCGCCGCACGCACCGACGGCATTCTGAGGCCACAAGTGTCCCGGCAAACCACGGGGCTGGGGCAGATTGATGCCGTGGTGTTATCCATCACCCATCCCGACAGGTTCAGGCAGTGCTTTCAAGCATTCGACTATCGGCTCTTGCAACACAGCTACAACGTTTGCTTGATCAACCGTTGCGACGGCTACTTCAATAAAACCCTGTTCCTGAGCGAGCTATTAAAGCTTGAGTCGTTTTTTGAAGCGGTGTTTTACGTCAAGGACGGTCAACCCATCGCCGCCACGCAAGATGTGTTCAGCCAACCCGGCACGGTGTATCTGGTGCATGCCGATCCCGAGGTGCTCGCCCTGGATTATCAGCAGATCCGCGAGCTTGAGGCGCAGCGCATTTACCTGCAATTGCGTTAACCCAACCTGTCACCAAACCTTAACCAAACAGTTGTTCTCCCGTCACATCCAAGTCATAGGGCTGACACGACCCGCGCCTACTGTCTGTTGAAATCAAATGCAGCCAAGGAGGGCGGCTCAACCAGACAGAGAAGCCCATGACTACCGCTATTCATGTCGATCACCTGAACAAGACCTTTGCGAAGAAGTCCGCACTGGTCAACCTCGAACTGTCCATTGGTTCGGGTGAGATGGTCGCGCTGATCGGCGCCTCCGGCTCCGGCAAATCCACCCTGTTGCGCCACCTCGCGGGCCTGGCCTGTTGCGACAAGAACAACGGCGGCAGCGTCAAGGTGTTGGGGCGGGAGGTGCAGGCCAGTGGGCGGTTGAACGGCCAGGTGCGGCGGTTGCGGGCAGACATCGGCTACATCTTCCAGCAGTTCAACCTGGTCAACCGCCTGAGTGTGCTCGACAACGTGCTGCTCGGTTGCCTGGGCCGCGTGCCGCGCTGGCGTGGCAACCTGGGGCTGTTCAACGCCGAAGAAAAGCAGTTCGCCCTCGACTCCCTCGCCCGTGTGGGCCTGGCTGACCTGGCCGGGCAGCGCGCCTCTACCTTGTCCGGCGGCCAGCAGCAACGCGTGGCGATTGCCCGGGCGTTGACCCAGCGCGCCGAAGTGATCCTGGCCGATGAGCCCATCGCCTCGCTGGACCCGGAGTCGGCGCGCAAGGTCATGGAGATCCTGGCCGACATCAACCGCCGCGACGGCAAGACCGTGGTGGTGACCCTGCATCAAGTCGATTACGCCATGCGTTATTGCCCGCGCGCCGTCGCGCTCAAGGCCGGGCGTATTCATTTTGACGGTCGGGGCAGTGACCTCAGCAGCCACTTCCTCAACGACCTGTACGGTGCCGACCTCGACACCAGCCTGATGTTTTCCGACCAGTCCCGCACCACTGTCGTTCCCGCGCAGTTGGCCCTGGTCCGTGCTTGAAACCCTACTAACGACCCTCAGGAATCCTTTCCATGTTGAACCGTATCGGTCACGTTTTTCTGTCTGCCGCTCTGTTGGCCTGCGTCGCGATGGGCAATGCCCAAGCGGCGGAAAAGACCATCAACTTCGGCTTCATGTCCACCGAGTCGTCGCAGAACCTGAAGGCTATCTGGCAGCCATTCCTGGATGACATGCACAAAAAGACGGGCCTGGACGTCAACGCCACCTTCGCCTCCGACTACGCCGGCCTGATCCAGGGCATGCGCTTTAACAAGGTCGATGTGGCGTGGCTGGGCAACAAGGGCGCGATGGAAGCGGTCGACCGTTCCAACGCCGAGATCTTCGCCCAGACCACCGCCGCCAATGGCGACGCCGGTTACTGGAGCCTGTTGATCGTGAACAAGAACAGCAAGATCAACACCGTCGACGACATGCTCAAAAATGCCAAGGCCATGACCTTTGGCAACGGTGACCCGAACTCCACGTCCGGCTTCCTGGTGCCCGGCTACTACGTGTTCGCCAAGAACCATGTCGATGCCACCACCGCGTTCAAGCGCACCCTCAACTCCAGCCATGAAGTCAACGCGCTGAGCGTGGCCAAGGGGCAGTTGGACGTGGCCACCTTCAACACCGAAAGCTGGGACCGCCTGCAAGTCACCCAGCCAGACAAAGTCGCCATGCTCAAGGTGATCTGGAAGTCGCCAATGATCCCGGCCGACCCACTGGTGTGGAGCAAATCGCTGAGCGACAGCGACAAAACCAAGATCCGCGACTTCATCCTCGGCTATGGCAGCACCGATGAAGAGAAGGCCGTGCTGGCCACCCTGCAAAAGGGCAAGTTCCTCGCGTCCAACGATGACCAATTGCTGCCGATCCGCCAGTTGGAGCTGTTCAAGGAACGCACCGTGCTCAGCGCCGACGAGCACCTGGACGCTGCCGACAAGGCCAAGAAAATCGCCGACATCGACGCCGACCTGGCCAAGTTGCAACAGCGCATCACTGAACTGGACAAGAAGACCGCCGCCAACGGCTGACCGCCCGCGAGCGGGTTTGTTGCGGTGAGCGGGCTTGCCCCGCGCCCGCCCACCGCAACAGGCCCCTTGCACCTTTGATCGAGAGTGATCCATGACTACCTTGCACGCTGAATCCGTGGGCAAACGCACCTGGCCGCAATACCTGGGCTGGGGCCTGTTTCTCGTCATGCTGGCCTGGGCCTGGCACGGCGCCGAAATGAACCCGCTGGCGCTGTACCGCGACTCCGGCAACATGGTGACCTTCGCCGCCGACTTTTTCCCGCCCGACTTCCACGACTGGCGCGAGTACCTCAAGGAGATGATCGTCACCGTGCACATCGCCGTGTGGGGCACGGTGCTGGCGATTGTCTGCTCGGTGCCGCTGGGCGTGCTGTGCGCCGACAACATCACGCCGTGGTGGGTGCACCAGCCGCTGCGCCGGGTCATGGACGCGTTTCGCTCCATCAACGAAATGGTGTTTGCGATGCTGTTTGTGGTGGCCGTGGGCCTGGGGCCTTTTGCCGGGGTGCTGGCCTTGTGGATCAGCACCACCGGGGTGCTGGCCAAGCTGTTCGCCGAAGCCGTCGAAGCCATCGACCCGGGCCCAGTGGAAGGCGTACGGGCCACCGGCGCCAGTGCCTTGCAGGAAGTGATCTACGGCGTGATCCCCCAGGTGATGCCGCTGTGGGTGTCCTACGCGCTCTACCGTTTTGAGGCCAACGTCCGCTCTGCCACCGTGGTGGGCATGGTCGGTGCGGGCGGGATCGGCGTGATCCTGTGGGAAAACATCCGCGCTTTCCAGTTCGTCCAGACCTGCGCGGTGCTGCTGGTGATCATCGTGGTGGTGAGCCTGATCGACGTGTTCTCCCAACGCCTGCGCAAGCAGTTCATCTGATCTTTGGAGGGGTGCCCGAGGGCGCTTTTTTTAACGATGCAGTTGTCTAGACAAGAAGAACCGGTGTACCGCGAACTGGCCGATATCCTGCGCCGCGAGCTCAGCAGTTATCAGGCGGGCGACTTCCTGCCGGGCGAGATCCAGTTGGCCGAGCGCTTTGGCGTGAACCGCCACACCCTGCGCCGCGCCATCGACGAGCTGGTGTTTGAAGGCAGCCTGTTGCGCCTGCAGGGCAAGGGCACGCAAGTGCTCGACCGCCCGTTGATTTACCCGATGGGCGCCGAGACGTCCTACAGCCAGTCGCTTTCGGCCCAAGGCATGGGCGTGCAGGCGTTGCTGCTCAAGCGCCGCTATTGCTACGCCAGCCGCGACGAAGCGCAGCAACTGGGCATCGCCGAAATGGCGCCGATGATCGAGCTGCAAACCCTGCGCAAGCTCGACCACCAGCCCGTCAGCCTGATCCGCCATCGCTACTGCGCCAGCCATGCGCCGTTGCTGGCCGACTACACCGGCGGGTCGCTGCGCCAGTACTTGCGTGAACGCGACATGCCGCTCACCCGCACCCAAAGCCTGATCGGCGCACGCCTGCCCAACCGCGACGAAGCCGCGCTGCTGATGATGCCCCGGCACTTGCCGGCGCTGACCGTATTCACCCTTTCCCGCGATCGTGATGGCCGCCCGGTGGAGCTTGCGCAGTCCACCAGCCGTTCGGATCGCTTCCAGTACCAGGTCGTGACTTGATGGAGACTTTAATGAGCCTGTCCCCGCGTCAACACTGGATCGGCGTGCTCGCCCGCGCCAAGCCCGGTGAGTTGATCCCCCACGAAGCCGCGTTGAAAGACACGCAGTACCAACTGATCCGTGCCCCCGAAATCGGCATGACCCTGGTGCGTGGCCGCATGGGCGGCAATGGCGCGCCGTTCAACGTGGGCGAAATGAGCGTGACTCGCTGCGTGGTGCGCCTGGCCGACGGCCGCACCGGCTACAGCTACCTGGCCGGGCGCGACAAGCAGCATGCCGAACTGGCCGCGCTGGCCGACGCGCACTTGCAGGGCGCACACCCGAGCGTCTGGCTCAGCGATGTGATCCGCGCCCTCGCTAATGCCCAAGCGCAACGCCGTGCGCAAAAAGAAGCCGACACCGCCGCCACCAAGGTGGAGTTCTTCACCCTGGTTCGAGGAGAAAACTGATGAACGCCCACCTGTTGCAACCGGCCTTTGTTGACCCGGTGCTCGACGCCCAGCGCGGCTTTCGCGCGGCGCTCAAGGCCCTGGCCGAACCCGGCCTGATCCAGCCGCTGCCGTCGGCCCCGCGCCTGGACGGCCTGGCACCGGCGATGTACGCCCTGTGCCTGGCAATGCTGGACATGGACACCCCGCTGTGGCTGGCCCCCAGCTTCGACACACCGCTGATCCGCGCCAACCTGGCCTTCCACTGTGGCTGCCCGTTGACCCCGCGCCGCGAAGACGCCGCCTTTGCGCTGCTGGGCGAGCCGGACTTGCTCGATCTTGGCGGCTTCGACCATGGCAACGACCGCTACCCCGACCAGTCCTGCACGTTGCTGGTGCAACTGACCGACCTGGAGGCCGGTCGCGGCCTGGACTGGCAAGGCCCCGGCATCCAGAGCCAGCGCCGCGTGCACCTGCCGGTGCCGCAAGCGTTCTGGCAGGAACGCCAGCGCCGTGAAGCCTTCCCCCGTGGGCTGGACGTGGTGTTTGCCGCCGGCCATTACCTGATCGGCCTGCCCCGCAGCACCCGTATCGCAGAGGAGCGCGCCTGATGTACGTAGCCGTCAAAGGTGGCGAACAGGCCATCGACAATGCCCACCGCCTGCTGGCCAAAAAACGCCGGGGCGACACTGCCATTGCAGAACTGAGCGTGGAGCAGATCCGCCAGCAGTTGCCCTTGGCCGTGGCCCGCGTGATGACCGAAGGCTCGCTGTACGACGAGCAACTGGCTGCGCTGGCGATCAAGCAAGCGGCGGGGGACCTGGTCGAAGCGATTTTCCTGCTGCGCGCCTATCGCACCACACTGCCGCGCTTTAGCCCCAGCCTGCCCATCGACACCGCGCAGATGCTGCTGAGCCGACGTTTGTCCGCCACGTTCAAAGACGTGCCCGGCGGCCAGTTACTTGGCCCGACGTTCGACTACACCCATCGCCTGCTGGATTTTGCACTGTTGGCCGAAGGCCAATACCCGGGCCCGCAGACCACGCCCGATGCCCACCTGCAAGCCTGCCCGCGTGTGCTCGGTTTGCTCGCCCAGGAAGGCTTGATCAAGAACGAGGCCGATGACAACCAGGCCATCGCCGACATCACCCGCGACCCGCTGGAATACCCCGCCAGCCGCGCCGAGCGCCTGCAAGCGCTGGCCCGTGGCGACGAAGGTTTCCTGTTGGCGCTGGGCTATTCGACCCAGCGCGGTTACGGGCGCAACCACCCGTTTGCCGGTGAAATCCGCATTGGCGATGTCGAGGTGTGGATCGAGCCTGAAGAGCTGGGGTTTGCGGTGTGCCTGGGCAGCATTGAGGTGACCGAGTGCGAGATGGTCAACCAGTTCGTCGGTTCGGCCACCGAGCCTGCGCAGTTCACCCGCGGCTACGGTTTGGCGTTCGGGCATGCCGAGCGCAAGGCCATGGGCATGGCACTGGTGGACCGCTCGTTGCGCGCCCAGGAATACAACGAAGAAGTGGTGTCACCGGCCCAGCGCGAGGAATTCGTGTTGGCCCACTGCGACAACGTCGAGGCCGCGGGCTTTGTCTCTCACCTCAAATTGCCTCACTACGTGGACTTCCAGGCCGAACTGGAACTGATCCGCAAACTGCGCCAGCCGGCCGAGGAAACCCGTGATGAATGACCTGAACCTCAACGGCCTGGCGCAGGCGCCCGCACGTGACCCGGCCTACAACTTCGCCTACCTGGACGAGCAGACCAAACGCATGATCCGCCGCGCCTTGCTCAAGGCCGTGGCGATCCCCGGTTACCAGGTGCCGTTCGGCGGCCGCGAGATGCCCCTGCCGTATGGCTGGGGCACCGGCGGCATGCAGTTGACCGCCGCGATCCTGGGCGCCGAAGACGTGCTGAAGGTGATCGACCAGGGCGCCGACGACACCACCAACGCCGTGTCGATTCGCCGCTTTTTTGCACGCACCGCAGGCGTTGCCACCACCGAAAGCACGCCGGACGCTACGGTGATCCAGACCCGCCACCGCGTCCCGGAAACCCCGTTGCAAGAAGGCCAGATCATGGTCTACCAGGTGCCGATTCCCGAGCCACTGCGGTTTATCGAACCATCGGAAACCGAGACGCGCACTATGCACGCGCTCAATGACTACGGCGTGATGCACGTCAAGCTCTACGAAGACATCGCCACCTTTGGCCACATCGCCACGGCCTATGCCTACCCGGTGACGGTGGACGAGCGTTATGTGATGGACCCTTCGCCGATCCCCAAATTCGACAACCCCAAACTCGACATGAGCCCCGCGCTGATGCTGTTTGGCGCCGGGCGCGAAAAACGCCTGTACGCCGTGCCGCCCTACACCCGCGTCACCAGCCTGGACTTTGAAGACCACCCCTTTGAAGTGCAGAAGTGGGTACACAACTGCGCCATCTGCGGCAGCCACGACTCGTTCCTCGACGAGCTGATTCTGGACGACGCCGGCACCCAGAGTTTTGTCTGTTCCGACACCTGGTATTGCGCCCAGCGGGTCAAGGAGAACAACCAGTGAACCAGCCTTTATTGCAAGTGCGTGACCTGACGTTGCTGTACGGCCCGGAGAAGGGCTGCCAGGGCGTGAGCTTTGATTTGTACCCCGGCGAAGTGCTGGGGATTGTGGGCGAGTCCGGCTCGGGCAAGTCCACCTTGCTCTCGCTGCTCAGCGGGCGCTTGCCGCCCCACAGCGGCAGCATCGGCTACCGCAGCAAAGACGGTGAATGGATCGACCTGTACAGCGCCAGCGAAGCCGAACGCCGCACCTTGCTGCGCACCGAGTGGGGCTTTGTCGAACAGAACCCGCGTGACGGTTTGCGCATGGGCGTGTCGGCCGGTGCCAACATCGGCGAACGCCTGATGGCCCAAGGCGTGCGCAATTATGCGGCGCTGCGCGGTGCGGGGCTCGACTGGCTGAGCCAGGTGGAAATCGACCCGCAGCGCATCGACGACCTGCCGCGCACCTTTTCCGGCGGCATGCAGCAGCGCCTGCAAATCGCCCGCAACCTGGTTTCCAGCCCGCGCCTGGTGTTTATGGACGAGCCCACCGGCGGCCTCGATGTGTCGGTGCAGGCGCGTTTGCTCGACCTGCTGCGCGGCCTGGTGCGCGAGCTGGACCTGGCGGTGGTGATCGTCACCCACGACCTGGCCGTGGCGCGCCTGCTCGCCGACCGCCTGATGGTGATGCGCCGGTCCCGCGTGGTGGAAAGCGGCCTGACCGACCAGATCCTCGACGATCCACAGCACCCTTACTCTCAACTGCTGGTGTCTTCGGTATTGCAGCCATGACAAATGCCTTGATCGAGGTCCGTGACCTCTCCAAAACCTTCACCCTGCACCAGCAGAACGGCGTGGTGCTGAACGTGCTGCGCAGTGTCGACTTCAGCGTGCAGTGCGGCGAATGCCTGGTGCTGCACGGCCAGTCGGGCGCCGGTAAAAGCACCTTGCTGCGCACCTTGTACGGCAATTACCTGCCCGCGGGCGGCAGCATCCGCGTGCGCCATGCGGGGCAATGGCTGGAACTGGTGGGCGCCGAGCCCCGCGACATTTTGCAGGTGCGCCAGCAGACCCTGGGCTACGTCAGCCAGTTTCTGCGGGTGATCCCGCGCGTGGCCTGCCTGGACGTGGTGATGGAGCCTGCGCTGGCGCGGGGCTGGTCGAAGGCTGACGCCCAGGCGCGCGCTGAACAATTGCTGGGCCGCCTGAACATTCCTCAACGCCTGTGGCAGCTGGCGCCCGGCACCTTTTCCGGTGGCGAGCAGCAGCGGGTCAACATCGCCCGCGGTTTTATGGTGGCGTGGCCGGTGATGCTGCTGGACGAACCCACCGCGTCGCTGGATGACAGCAACCGCCAGGTGGTGCTCGAGCTGATCAACGAAGCCAAGGCAGCGGGCGCCGCGCTGATCGGCATCTTCCACGACCGCGCCGCCCGTGAAGCGGTCGCCGACCGCCATTTAGACATGACCCCCGCACCCGTCGCCCAAGAGGAATACGCCCATGCCCGCTGAACAGATCCTGAGCAATGCCCATGTGGTCACGGCTGACCGTACCTTCCTCGGCACCGTGGTACTGCGCGACGGCGTGATCGTCGACCTGGCCGAGGGCCGCAGCCAGTTGCCCCAGGCCCAGGACTTGAACGGCGACCACCTGTTGCCCGGCCTGGTGGAGTTGCACACCGACAACCTGGAAAAACACATGACCCCGCGCCCCGGCGTGGACTGGCCATCGACGTCGGCGGTGCTCAGCCATGATGCGCAAATCATCGCGGCGGGCATCACCACCGTGTTTGACGCGGTGTCCATCGGCGATGTGAACCCCAAGGGCAACCGCATGAAAAAACTGCCGGCGATGCTCGAAGCCATCGCCTCGGCAGAGGGCGCCGGCCTGACCCGCGCCGAACACCGCCTACACCTGCGCTGCGAGCTGTGTCACCCCGACACCCTCAGCGTGTTTCGCGACCTGGTGGAAAACCCGCTGGTGCAACTGGTGTCGGTGATGGACCACTCTCCGGGCCAGCGCCAGTTCGTGCTGGAGTCCAAGTACCGTGAGTACTACATGGGCAAGTACCACCTGAACGATGAAACCATGGACGCGTTCGTCGTGCTGCAAATGGCCAACTCCCAGTTGTACAGCGACCGCTACCGCGCGGCGATTGTGCAGGACTGCCTGGCACGCGGCCTGTCGGTGGCCAGCCATGACGACGCGACCATCGCCCATGTCGAGGAGTCGGCGCGCTACGGCATGACCATCGCCGAATTCCCCACCACCGTGGAAGCGGCGCGCAGCTGCCAGGCACTGAACATGAAAGTGTTGATGGGCGCGCCGAACGTGGTGCGTGGCGGGTCCCACTCGGGTAATGTGGCCGCCGCCGGCCTGGCCGCCGAGGGATTGCTGGATATACTTTCCAGCGACTACTACCCGGCCAGCCTGTTGCAGGCAGCCTTTGTGCTGGCCGACCAGCAGGACAACGGTGATCTGTCCCGCGCCATCAACATGATCAGCCTGGCCCCGGCCCGTGCGGCCGGCTTGAGCGATCGCGGTGAAATTGCCGTGGGCCTGCGCGCCGACCTGGTCCACGCCCGGCGCCAGGGCGGCTTGCCGGTGGTTCAACAAGTGTGGCGACAAGCGAAGAGGGTGTTTTGATGGCAGGCAGGTTGATCTATCTCATCGGGCCGTCGGGTTCGGGCAAAGACAGCCTGCTGGATGCCGCCCGCCCGCGCCTGGCCGGGCGCGGCTGCCACATTGTGCGGCGGGTCATCACCCGCTCGGCCGAAGCGGTGGGCGAGGCGGCGCACGGGGTCACCCGCGAGCAGTTCGCCCTGCTAGAAGCGGGCGGTGCGTTTGCGCTGTGCTGGCATGCAAACGGGTTGTCCTACGGCATCCCCGCCGAAATCGACGACTGGCTGGCAGCGGGGGACGACGTGCTGGTCAACGGCTCCCGTGGCCACCTGGCGCAAACGCGATTGCGTTACCCGGCGGTGCGCGTGGTGCTGCTGACGGTGGACCAGGCGGTGTTGCGCCAGCGCTTGCTGGCGCGGGGGCGCGAGTCCCTGGCCGACATCAACGAGCGGCTGGCGCGCAACGCCCGCTTCAGCGACAGCGTGAGTGCCACGCCGGGTGTGTGTTTGCTGGACAACTCCGGGCCGCTCGAACACACGGTCGAGCGGTTGCTGGGCCTGATCGACGGGCAATCGGCATGCGCCTGACCTTGCTGGGCACCGGGGACGCCCGCCAGGTCCCGGTGTATGGCTGCGACTGTGCGGCGTGCACCCTGGCCCGGGCCGCCGACAGTCGGCGGCGCCGCCCGTGCAGCGCGTTGATCGAATGCGGCGACCAGCGCTGGCTGATCGACAGCGGGCTGGCGGACCTCACCGAACGTTTCCCGCCGCGCAGTTTGAGCGGCATCTTGCAGACCCACTACCACGCCGATCACGCCCAGGGCCTGCTGCACCTGCGCTGGGGCCAGGGGCTGATCATCCCGGTGCACGGCCCGGCCGACCCGCAGGGTTTGTCCGACCTCTACAAACACCCCGGCATCCTCGATTTCAGCCAACCCTTCGCCGAATTCGAAACCCGGCACTGGGGTGAACTGAGCGTCACGGCGCTGCCGCTGCTGCATTCAAAAATGACGTTTGGCTACCTGCTGGAAGGACAAGGACGGCGCATCGCCTACCTCACCGACACCGTGGGCCTGCCACCGGCCACCACCGCCTGGCTGCAACGCCAGCCGCTGGACGTGCTGGTGCTGGACTGCTCCATGCCCCCCCAACCCCAGGCCCCGCGCAACCACAATGACCTGACCCTGGCGTTGCAGTGCATTGAAGAGGTCGGCGCCGAACAGGGCGTGCTGACCCATGTGGGGCATACGCTGGACGCGTGGCTGCTGGAACATCACCGCCAATTGCCGCGCCATGTGACGGTGGCCTGGGATGGGCGGGTGCTTTGAGTGGCGGGCTGGGGCCAATGCCGGCTTGGCCTACCCACCCTTAGGGTGCGGGCTGAGCTGGTGTCGGCCCTTGAATACCAAACCGGGCGGCCAGCGCTTTGCGCCCCTTGGGCGTTAGCGTGAGAGCCCGGCTGTCCAGGTCTTGGGTTATCCATTGGCGGCGTATAAGACTTTGCAATAACGCAGCGCCCAAGGCTCCGGCAAGATGAGGGCTACGCATGCTCCAGTCCAGGCAAGGGCAGGCGAAGCGGCGGCGCTGAAGTTTTAGCGTGTCGACATCCAGGCCTAACTCGCTCATCGCTTTTTCACCGACGACCGTCAGCGCATAGGTGTCTTCGCCTACCAGCCAGCCGGCCTTGATGAAATAGTCATGCAGGCGCACCGCCAGGGTACCCGCCATATGGTCGTAACACGTCCGGGCAAATTGCAGCCGACTGGGCGTGCTCGACACGAACGGCTTGGTCGTGGGCCTGCTGATGACCATCAGCGCTTCCATCGCCTGGGCCACCTGTGTGCTTGCCAGACGGTAGTAACGGTGCCGCCCCTGAACGTGCAGCCTGACCAGGCCGTCGTCCTTGAGCCTTGCCAGGTGCGCACTGGCGGTGGAGGCACTGACGTCGGCAATCACTGCCATTTCCATGCTGGTACGGGCGTGGCCGTCCATCAGCGCGCAGAGCATTTTGGTGCGCGCAGGTTCTGCAATTGCACCCGCTACCTGGGAGAGGGCATCGTCAGCGTCGTGGGCATTCATACTTCGTTCCTGGGCGAATCGTCGCGGTGCGCGGTCGCCGATAGTAGCGGTTCTTTGAGAACAGGACGTCCCGAATGACACCGCTGCAAGCCGTTACCCAGCCCGATCCTTATGTTTACTACGCACAGTTGAGGCGTGAAAACGGCCTAGTGTTCGATCCCGCCCTCGGCATGTGGATTGCCAGCAGCGCCCAGGCAGTCGAAGCGGTGCTGGCCCATCCCGATTGCCACGTACGCCCGGCACAGGAACCCGTTCCGTCGGTGCTGATACAGCGCGCCACGGGGGCGGTGTTCGCCCGCCTTATGCGGATGAATGAGGGCTTGGCGCATCGGTGCCCGAGGGCGACGATTGAGCCCGCGTTGGCGTCGGTATTAGCGCAAGACGTGGCCGAGGCGGTGACACGTGTCGACGCCCCTGCCGAGGACCTGAATGCGTTCATGTTTACCTTGCCCGTGTCGGTTATCGCGCTTTTACTGGGGTTTTCCGAGGCGCGGCTACCCGTGATTGCCGGGTTGACGCGAGATTTTGTGGCGTGCCTGTCTCCGTTAAGCAGCGAGCTTCACTTGCAGCACGCCGACACCGGAGCGGCGGAGCTACTCAGTTGTTCAACGCGTTGTTGACGCAAACAGAACACGGCAGCCACCTGCTGTCGCGTATCTGTCACAACGCTGCTGTCGGCGGCTGGAACGATGCCCCTGCCTTGAGCGCCAACTTGATCGGATTGTTGTCGCAAACCTGCGAAGCGACGGCGGGCTTGATCGGCAATACGCTGCTCGCTCTGTATCGCCAACCCGCCTTGCTCGAGCAGGTTCGGCACACGCCCGCGCTCACAATGATGCTTGTGGAAGAGGTGGCTCGCTACGATTGCGCGGTGCAAAACACCCGCCGTTTCGTGGCCTCGCGGTGCAAGATTGGCGACCAAGTCCTGGACGCGGGGGACACCGTCCTGGTGCTATTGGCCGCCGCCAATCGAGATCCGCAGGCGAACCCGGACCCTGATCGTTTGCTGCTCGACCGTGTGCAACGACGCACCTTTGGTTTTGGTTCAGCAAGGCACCGTTGCCCTGGGGAGCGATTGGGGTTGATCATGGCTACCCACGCCCTCTTGCGGCTGTTGCGTGACCCATCGTTGCGCTGGAGCGATGTGCGTTCATTCACTTACTGGCCATCGCTCAATGCGCGCGTCCCCCGATTTCATCCGGTACAGGCGGTTGCAACATGATTGCGGTCATCTTCGAGGCGTGGCCGCACGAGGCACATCACAAGCGCTACCTGGACCTGGCCGCAGAACTCAAACCCTTGTTGCTGGAGATTGACGGCTTTATTTCCATCGAGCGTTTTCAAAGCCTGAGCGAGCCGCAAAAGTTGCTGTCGCTATCATTTTGGCGCGATGAGCAAGCGATCCAGCACTGGCGCAACCTTGAAGTGCACCGCGCTGCACAGGCCGCTGGGCGTGGGCGTGTGTTTGCCGACTACCGCCTGCGTATTGCCCACGTGATGCGTGACTACGGCCTTGAGGATCGGGAGCAGGCGCCGCTGGACAGTCAGGTGGCGCACCGCTGAAACGGCTAACGCACCAGCGCTTCCACGTACTCGATAAACGCCCGCGCCTTGGCACTCGTCATCCGCCCCGTGGGCATGACCGCCCACAGGTCACGGGGGGGCAATTGCCAGTGTGTGAGCACTGCCTTGACCTCGCCGCTGGCCAGTTCCGGGGCGAACATCCACTCGGTGGCCAGGGCCAGGCCTTGGTGGGAGAGGACGCCTGCGCGTATGCCTTCCGAGGAGGTGACGCGCAAGCGCCCGTGTGCCACCACGGGATGTCGCTGGCCATCGCGCTCGAAGGTCCAGCGGGTGCTGTCTATCGGGCTGTAGATCACGGTTTCATGCTGTAGCAGGTCGGCCGGGCTTTGGGGCTCGCCATGGCGCTGCAAGTAGGTGGGGGTGGCGAACACCCGGCTGGGGCTCTGGCCGATCCGGCGGGCGGTGAGGTTGGAATCGCTGAGGTTGCCGATGCGCAGTGCCACATCGATGCCTTTTTCCACGAGGTTCAGCACCTGGTCGTCGAGTATCACGTCGATGTTCAAGCCCGGGTGCCGGTCCAGAAAGGGCCCCAAGTGGGGAATGATGTGCAGGCGGGCAAAGGTCACGCCTGCGCTGATGCGCAGGCTGCCCGACAGACGGCCGCCGGCGCCTTGCGCGGCGGCGTCGGCCTCGTTGGCGTGGTCGATGGCGCGCCTGGCCTGCTCATAAAACGCCAGGCCCGCCTCGGTGGGCGTCAGGCCGCGGGTGGAGCGCATCACCAGCCGCACCGCCAAGCGCGCCTCCAGTAGCCCCACGCTTTTGGACACCGCCGGTTGACCGACACCCAGGCGTTTGGCCGCCGCCGAAAACGAGCCGGTTTCGACCACATGCACAAACGTCTCCATCGCGGTGAGTCGGTCCATCGGGTGTCCTTTTACATTAGGGTTTCAGGGCGTCGAGCAGCGCCTCGGGTTCTGGGCGTTGAGTGTAATCGGGGTTGACCTCGGCGTAACGAATGACGCCGTCCTGGCCGATCACATAACGGGCTGGCATGGGCAGGGTCCAGGCCGGGGCATCGTTGACGGTCGGCAGGTCGATCTGCAGCAGCTTGTACAGCTCGATCAGGTAGTCGGGCAGGGTGAAGCGCAGGCCGAAAGCATCGGCGACGTCGTTGTGAGGGTCGTTGAGAATCGGGAAGGCGAGGTCGGTAATACGCTCCGATTTACGGCTGTTGGCCGCGGTTTGCGGGGACACCGCCACCAGGTTTGCGCCGGTCGCTTTCAATGTGGGAAGGAAGGCTTGCAGGGCCTGCAACTCCATATTGCAGTACGGGCACCACACGCCACGGTAAAAGGTCACGACCAACGGCCCTTGGGCCAGCAACTGCGCCGAGGAAACCAGCTCGCCATTGGCGTCTTTGAGGCTGAACAGCGGGGCCTTGTCGCCAACTTTCAACGCACGGTCCGCGGCGCCGGAAGCGATCAGCTCGGCGGTGGCGCGCTCCATGATCGGGTGGATATGCGCCGGGGCGCTGTAGGGTGGTTTGCCCGCCTTGAAGTCAGCGCGAAAGGCGTCAAGTTTTGCCTGGAGTGTCATGGGGTATTCCCTCAAGTGATGGGCCGGTTGGCTGGGGACCATCATGGGCTTGACCGCAGAGGCGCAGAAGCGGGTTGGGAGGCATAGGATTTATGCCTTGGGGGAATGCCGAGCAGGAGTTTTCAATATCCGGACAAACAACCGTCAGTCAGCCCACAAGAACTTGTGCTTGAGTAAAGATAACTCCAGGGTTATTTTTGTTCAGCCAAAGCAAGGAGGCTGTGGTGCAAAGCAGGCTATTGATCAAGGAACTGCAAGAAGCGGGTTGGGTGCTGGATCGGGTCACGGGCAGCCATCATCTTTTTACCCACCGCTATAACCCCTACACCATTCCGGTGCCCCACCCCAAGAAGGACCTGCCGATGGGCACCGTCAGAAGCATCAGAACACGCGCCGGGCTGTTTCAGTTTTAAGGAGAGATTTCATGCAATACCCAATCTGTATCGAATGGGGCGATGACTTCACCGCCACCGGTATCCAGATCCCCGATATTCCAGGTGCCGTGACGGCCGGGGACAGTTTTGAAGAGGCCTACAACGCGGCCGTGGAAGTGGCGCACATCCTGCTGCAGGAGATGGCCGCCGAGGGCCGGGCGATTCCCATGCCCACCTCGGTTGCCACGCACCACCACAATGAGGCATACGCGGCCATGGGCTGGGGGATGTTGGAGCTGGACATCTCGCCGTATCTGGGCAAGACCGAGAAGGTCAACGTGACCTTGCCCGGTTATGTGATCCAGCGCATTGACCGCTATGTGCGCGAGCACAAGGTCAAGAGCCGGTCTTCGTTCCTGGCCGATGCCGCGCTGGAAAAGCTCGTACGGCTGTGAACCAGGCCCCCGCTGACCGGGGGCTGGCGCCGGTGGTCAGGCCGTGGCCACGGCCGCTTGGCGGGACGCAATCAAAAACCGCAACAGGGCGATCAGCGGGAAGGCGCTGCCCACCAGCATCACCCCCAGCCAGCCGCCGTGCTCGTACACGCTGCTGGCAATGGCCGAGCCAAACGCGCCGCCCAGGAACAGGCTGGTCACGTACAGCGCGTTGAGGCGGCTGCGGCTGTTGGCGTCCAGGGCATAAATGGCGCGCTGGCCGAGGACCATGTTCATCTGCACGCAGAAGTCCAGCATGATGCCGGTCACGGCCAGGCCGATCACGCTGTAGAGCGGGTGAACGAAGGCCGGCAGAAAGCTCAGCGCCGCAAACAGCATCGCCAGCAATGAGGCCTTGTGGGTATGGCCCGCATCCGCCAGGCGCCCGGCGATGGGGGCGGCGACGGCGCCGATGGCACCGACCAGGGCGAACAGCGCGATCTGCGATTGGTTCAGGCCGTGGTGATGCACCAGTTCCAGCGGGGAGGCGGTCCAGAACAGGCTGAAGGTGGCAAACATGCAGGCCTGGTAAAACGCGCGCTGGCGCAGTACCGGATGCTGGCGCATCAATGTGCCGAGCGAGCGCAGCAACTGGCCATAACTGGCGGAGTGTTCCGGTTGGCGCTTGGGGATGGTCAGGCGCAGCACGAGGTTGATGAACACCATCACCACGGCTGCGGCGATGAACATCGCACGCCAGCCAAAGTGGTCAGCCACCACGCTGGACACCGGCCGTGCCAGCAAGATACCGAGCAGCAGGCCGCTCATGATGCTGCCCACCACGCGCCCGCGGGATTCGGCGGGCGCCAGGTTGGCCGCGAGCGGAATCAGGATCTGCACCGACACCGAACTGAACCCGATCAGCAGCGACACCAGCAGGAACAGGTTCGGTTGCTGGGCGAAGGCCGCCGCCAATAGGCTGGCGATGGCCACCAGGTTGGTGATGATCATCAGGCGGCGGTTTTCCAGCAAGTCGCCCAGCGGCACCAGGAAGAACAGGCCCAGCGCATAGCCGATCTGGGTCAGCGACACGATCAGGCTGGCCAGGGTCGGGCTCAGGCCGATGTCCGGTGCAATCAGGTCGATGATCGGTTGGGTGTAATAAATGTTGGCGACCACCGCGCCGCAACAAAAAGCGAACAGCATCACCATTCCCCGGGTCATGGTGCCCGAGGGGGAAGTTTGGGTTGAAGCATTCATGGCGTTCTCTTGAAAACGTAGGAAGAAGGAGAAGGGCAGTAGAGACTTGGCCTGGGCCAGAGTAGGCCGCTTGCGGTGATAACACTCATGCCGGGGGTGGTTGGCCGAATGGTTAATTTTTCCAAGTGGTTTGGATGATACATTTGGTTACAGTCCCTCTGGCAAGTGCCATTCATGAAACTTTTCTGACAGGAAACCGTGCGTCATGAAGAAAACGATGTTGAACAAGACCCGCTGGACGTCGGCCCTGGGCCTGGCTGCTCTCATGGCCCTGGGCACGGCCCATGCACAGGACGCACCGCGTGTGGGGGTGCGAGGCGCTATCACGGCGGTGGACGGTGACGCGCTGCACGTCAAGGTCAACAGCGGCGAAGACGTCACTGTGCACTTGATGGCCGACACCCAAGTGCGGGCAGTCACCCTGGCCAAGATCGAAGACATCCAGCCCGGCAGCTACATCGGCTCGGCGGCCATGCCCAATGCCGACGGCAGCCTCACCGCCCTGGAAATTCACGTGTTTCCACCGGCAATGGCGGGCACCGGCGACGGTCATCGTGCGTTTGACCTCAAGGAAGGCAGCAGCATGACCAACGGCACCGTGGGCGACCTGGTGGTGAGTAACGGCCGTACGTTGACCGTGAAGTACAAGGGGGGCGAGCAGAAGATTGTGGTGCCGGACGATGTGCCCATCGTCAACCTGGAGCCGGGCGATCGCAGCCTGCTCAAGCCGGGCGTGAAGGTGGTGTTGTTTGCGGCCAAAGGCGCGGACGGGACCATCACGGCCCAAGCGATTTCGGCAGGCAAGGACGGCGTGACCCCACCGATGTAACCGCTCGCCTTCCCGTGCACTGCGCGGGAAGGCGAGGTGTCAGGCGTTATTGGCCGGAGTAGATCTGGTCAAACACGCCGCCGTCGTTGAAGTGGGTCTTTTGCACGGTGCGCCAGTCACCAAAGGTTTTTTCTACCGACAAAAAGTCCACTTTGGGGAAGCGGTCGGTGTACTTGGCCAGCACCTTGGGGTCACGCGGGCGCAGGTAGTTCTGCGCGGCAATGTCCTGGCCTTCGGGCGACCACAGGAACTTCAGGTACGCTTGGGCCACGGCGCGCGAGCCTTTTTTGTCGACCACTTTGTCGACCACCGACACCGGCGGCTCGGCCTCGGCCGACACGCTTGGGTAGACCACTTCAAACTGGTCGCGGCCAAATTCGCGGGCGATCATTTCTGCTTCGTTTTCAAAGGTCACCAGCACGTCGCCGATCTGGTTGGTCATGAACGTGGTGGTGGCGGCGCGTCCGCCCGTATCGAGCACCGGTGCGTGCTTGAACAGCTCGCCCACAAATTGCTTGGCCTTGTTTTCGTCGCCGCCGTTCTTGAGCACATAGCCCCAGGCCGACAGGTAGGTGTAGCGCCCGTTACCGGACGTCTTGGGGTTGGGCACGATCACTTGGACGCCGTCCTTGAGCAGGTCGGGCCAGTCTTTGAGGGCCTTGGGGTTGCCCTTGCGCACGATGAACACGGTGGCCGAGGTGAACGGCGCGCTGTTGTTCGGCAGGCGCGTGACCCAGTTGTCCGGCACCAGCTTGCCGTTGTCTGCCAGGGCGTTGATGTCGGTGGCCATGTTCATGGTGATCACGTCAGCTGGCAAACCGTCGATGACCGAGCGCGCTTGTTTGCTGGAGCCACCAAAGGACATCTGCAGGGTGAGCTTGTCGTCCGGATGCTCGGCGGCCCAGTGTTTCTGGAAGGCGGCGTTGTAGTCCTTGTAGAAGTCGCGCATCACGTCGTAGGAGACGTTGAGCAGGGTGGTGGGGGCAGCATGGGCGGCGCCGGCCAGCGCGAGGCCGGCCGCGAGAAGGGAGGCGCTCAGGAGTTTTTTCACTGCTCATTCCTTGGGTGGGGGTCAAATTGGGGGCAATAGGCCAGCAACTATAGCCGGGGTGGCATCGGCCTCTAAAGATCAAATAAAACTTTGTTTATTACACTTTTTGAAAAAGATTGCTCCCACAGCGCGAGCAGAATGCAGCGTTGGGTTCATGGCTGTCTTTCTTGCACACCGGGCAGTCATGGTGCAGCTGTTCGCCGCGCATGGCGTTGGCCAGTTCCGCGGTGAAGATCCCGGTGGGCACCGCGATGATCGAGTAACCCGTGATCATCACCAGCGACGAAATCACCTGCCCCAGCGGGGTTTTGGGCACGATGTCGCCAAACCCCACGGTGGTCAGCGTGACGATCGCCCAATAGATGCCCTTGGGGATGCTGGTAAAGCCGTGCTCGGGCCCTTCGATCACATACATCAGCGTGCCGAACACCGTCACCAGCGTGCACACGCTCACCAGGAACACCACGATCTTCTGCTTGCTGCCGCGCAGCGCCGACATCAGGTAGTTGGCCTGCTTGAGGTACGGCCCCAGCTTGAGCACCCGGAAAATGCGCAGCATGCGGATGATCCGGATGATCAGCAGGTACTGCGCGTCGCTGTAATACAGCGCCAGGATGCCCGGCACAATGGCCAGCAAATCCACCAACCCGTAAAAACTGAAGGCATAGCGCAACGGCTTGGGCGAGCAATACAGCCGCAGCCCGTACTCGATGGCAAAAATGATGGTAAAGCCCCATTCGATGTAGGCCAGCACATTGGCGTAGTTGCGGTGCACGTCCTCGATGCTGTCGAGTATCACGATCACCAGGCTCGCCAGGATAATCAGCAGCAGGGTGCTGTCGAAACGCCGCCCGGCGGGGGTATCGCTTTGAAAAACCATGACGTAGAGCCGCTGACGCCAATCGTTGTTGCTGTCCATGGAAGTCGCCTGAAACAAATGTGTGCGAAGCCTAGGGCGATTCGAAGGGCCTGTCCACGCTGGCCCTTTGCACAACCCGGGCACTGGCGCGCACCAGCCAGCAGGCGAGGATAAACGGCGCGGTCAGGGCTGGCAGGTTCAGGCTGGCAAAACCCGGGGTGAGCAAGATGGCCAGCACGATGCCCGCCAGCGGCAGCCAGGGGCGGCGGTGCCCGCTCAGCGCCACGGCGGCGAGCGCCGGGTTATAGCTGTGCAGGCCCGACAGCGCGCTGGCGGTTTCGCCCAGCAGGCAGGCCACCAGCAGGCCAAGGCTTGCGCCAGCCAATGCCCATAACGCGGCGCGGCGGTTGGCCACCCACAGGCCAACAAGGATCAACAGCCCGGCCAGCGGTGGCTCCAACAGCAGGATCTGGCCCAGGCCGGTCAGCGGCGCACTGAGCACCGCCAGTGCGTCAGGCTCGGCTAAGGCAAACCCGCCGGGCGGTGTGGGGCCCAGCAACAGCCAGCCCAGCACCACAAAGGGCGCGGTGTAGGCGGGCAGGTCGCCGGGGTGACGGGCGTGCTTGAGCCATTGGCGAGTGATGATGGCACTGAGCCCGCCGCCCGCCAGGACCAACGGCGGCAACCATGCCGACCCGGCAAAGTGCTGGCCGATCAACAGGCCCAGCAGCACCCCGTTGTAGCTGTAAAGCCCGGCCTGGCGCTCGGCTTTGGGGTAGCCCCGGCGCTGGGCCGTGAGCAAACCGGCGAGGCCGCCCAGCAACGCGCCGCCCAGCGACATCGGCGCGCCGCACAGGACGGCCAGCAGGCACGCCACACCGCACACCGGGTGACGCTGGAGGACGACTTGACTGAAGCCGTTGAGCAGCGCTTCGGCCCAGTCCGGGCAACGGTCGTTGTGCATGGGGTGTGGGCCTTGGGGCCGGGCTACTGCGCGGTCAGCGGTCGCGAATCGAGCAGTTCACCATGTGCTCAAGCCCCTTGATCAACGCCGAATGGTCCCAGTTTCCGCCGCCAATCGCCGTGCAGGTACTGAACACCTGCTGCGTACCGGCCGTGTTCGGCAGGTTGATCCCCAATTCCTTGGCACCGGCCAGTGCCAGGTTCAAATCCTTCTGGTGCAGGTTGATACGAAAGCCCGGGTCAAACGTGCCCTTGATCATCCGCTCGCCGTGCACTTCCAGAATCTTGGACGAGGCAAAACCGCCCATCAGCGCTTCACGCACCTTGGCCGGGTCGGCGCCGTTTTTCGAGGCGAACAGCAGCGCCTCGGCCACCGCCTGAATATTCAGCGCGACGATGATCTGGTTGGCCACCTTGGCGGTCTGGCCGTCGCCATTGCCGCCCACCAGGGTGATGTTCTTGCCCAGGCTCTGGAACAGCGGCAAGGCCCGCTCGAACACCTGCGGTTCGCCGCCGATCATGATGCTGAGGGTGCCGGCCTTGGCACCGACTTCACCGCCGGACACCGGGGCGTCCAGATACCGGGCGCCGGTTTGATTGATTTTGGCGGCGAACGCCTTGGTGGCGGTGGGGGAGATCGAACTCATGTCGATCACCACTTTGTTTGGCGACAAGCCTGCGGCCACGCCGTCGGCGCGAAACAGCACGTCCTCGACCTGGGGCGTGTCCGGCACCATCACAATGATGAACTCGGCTTCCTGGGCGACGTGTTGCGGGTTGGCCAGGGCCACTGCACCGGCGGCTATCAAGGCCTCAGGCGCTTTGCCGTGGTGTTCGGACAAAAACAACTGGTGACCTGCCTTTTGCAGGTTGGCGGCCATGGGTTGGCCCATGATGCCGGTGCCGATAAATCCGATCTTAGCCATGGAAAAATCCTCTTGTTATTAGATGGCGTTGTGGGTCTTGAGCCAGCCGAGCCCAGCCTCGGTGGTGGTCAGCGGTTTGTACTCACAGCCCACCCAGCCCTGATAACCAATGCGGTCCAGGTGTTCGAACAGGAAGCGATAGTTGATCTCCCCGGTCCCCGGCTCATGACGCCCCGGGTTGTCTGCCAGCTGAATGTGATTGATCTGCCCCAGGTGCGCCGCCAAGGTGCGCGCCAGGTCACCCTCCATGATTTGCATGTGGTAGATGTCGTACTGCAGGAACAGGTTGTCGCTGCCCACCTGTTCGCGAATCGACAGGGCCTGCGCCGTGTTGTTCAGGTAAAAGCCCGGGATGTCATGGGTATTGATCGCTTCCATCACCAGCTTGATACCGGCCGCTTGCAGCTTGTCGGCGGCGTATTTGAGGTTGGCGACCAAGGTTTTTTCCAGCGTGGCGTCGTCGACGCCTTGTGGTCGAATCCCGGCCAGGCAGTTGATCTGGGTATTGCCCAGCACCTGGGCATAGGCGATGGCCAGGTCCACGCCTGCGCGAAACTCTTCGACCCGGTCGGGGTGGCAGGCCAGGCCGCGTTCACCGTTGGCCCAGTCACCGGCCGGCAGGTTGAACAGCACTTGGGTCAGGCCATAGGCGTCGAGTTGCGCCTTGAGCTGGGCAGAGCTGAAGTCGTAGGGGAACAGGTACTCGACCCCGCTGAAGCCCGCGTCGGCGGCGGCCTTGAAACGGGCGAGAAAGTCCTGTTCGGTAAACAGCATGGACAGGTTGGCGGCAAAACGCGGCATGGGGTTCTCCTTAATCGAGCAGGGAAATGGCAGTCGGCGCATCGTTGCCGACCAGGGCCAGGTCTTCGAATTCGTTGACGGCGTTGATCTCGGTGCCCATGGAAATATTGGTCACGCGCTCCAGAATAATCTCAACGATCACCGGAACCTTGAATTCTTCGACCATGTGCTGGGCCTGGCGCAAGGCGGGCTGGATCTGCCCCGGTTCAAACACACGCAAGGCCTTGCAGCCCAGGCCTTCGGCGACGGCCACGTGGTCCACGCCATAACCGTTAAGTTGCGGGGCGTTGAGGTTGTCGAACGACAACTGCACGCAGTAGTCCATTTCAAAACCACGCTGGGCCTGGCGGATCAAGCCTAGGTAGGAATTGTTCACCACCACATGGATGTACGGCAGTTTGAACTGCGCGCCCACGGCCAGCTCTTCAATCATGAACTGGAAGTCATAGTCGCCTGACAGCGCGACCACTTTGCGGCTCGGGTCGGCCTTGACCACGCCCAGCGCCGCCGGGATGGTCCAGCCGAGTGGGCCGGCCTGGCCGCAGTTGATCCAGTGGCGGGGTTTATAGACGTGCAGGAACTGCGCGCCGGCAATCTGCGACAGGCCAATGGTGCTGACGTAGCAGGTGTCTTTGCCGAACACCTGGTTCATCTCTTCGTACACCCGCTGCGGCTTGACCGGCACGCTGTCGAAGTGGGTCTTGCGCTGCAGGGTGGCCTTGCGCTGTTGGCACTCTTTGAGCCAGGCACTGCGGTCCTTGAGTTTGCCGGCGGCTTTCCACTCGCGAGCCACTTCGATGAACAGCGTCAGCGCGGCAGCGGCGTCAGACACGATACCCAAGTGCGGGGTGAACACGCGGCCGATCTGCGTAGGCTCGATGTCCACATGAATAAAGGTGCGGCCCTCGGTGTACACCTCCACTGAACCGGTGTGGCGGTTGGCCCAGCGGTTGCCGATGCCCAGCACCACGTCGGCCTTGAGCATCGTCGCATTGCCGTAGCGGTGTGAGGTTTGCAGGCCGACCATGCCGACCATCAACGGGTGGTCGTCCGGGATAGTGCCCCAGCCCATCAGCGTAGGGATGACCGGGATGCCGGTGAGTTCGGCGAACTCCACCAGCAACTCGCTGGCGTCGGCGTTGATCACACCGCCGCCGCTGACCAGCAGCGGGCGCTCGGCCTGGTCCAGCAGGGCCAGGGCTTTTTCCACCTGGATGCGGGTGGCCAAGGGCTTGGCCAGGGGCAGCGGCTGGTAGGCCTCGATGTCGAATTCGATCTCGGCCATCTGCACGTCGAACGGCAAGTCGATGAGCACCGGGCCAGGGCGGCCGGAGCGCATTTCGTAAAAGGCTTTCTGGAACGCATAAGGCACCTGGCCCGGTTCCAGCACGGTGGTCGCCCATTTGGTCACCGGCTTGACGATGCTGGTGATGTCAACGGCCTGGAAGTCTTCCTTGTGCAGGCGGGCGCGGGGGGCTTGGCCGGTGATGCACAGGATGGGGATGGAGTCTGCCGAGGCGCTGTACAGGCCGGTGACCATGTCGGTGCCCGCCGGGCCCGAGGTGCCGATGCACACGCCGATGTTGCCGGCCTTGGTACGGGTGTAGCCCTCGGCCATGTGCGAGGCACCTTCAACGTGGCGCGCGAGGACATGATCGATGCCGCCCACGGTGTTCAGCGCCGAGTACAGCGGGTTGATGGCAGCGCCCGGAATCCCGAAGGCGGTGTCCACACCTTCACGGCGCATCACCAGAACGGCGGCTTCGATTGCTCTCATTTTGCTCATGGTTTTGTGCCTCTTGCGTTTTGTAATTGTATACAAGTGGTGGTGTGGTGGGAGTGTATTCACGGCAAGCTGGGCAGGTCAATGCATTTTATGGGAGGGCTGTTTCGCCGGTTGGAAGCGCTTTGGAAGAAAATAGTGGGATGGATGGCGCGTATGTTTTAAAAAATTGTATACAAAAAATAAATTTGTTGTGTTCTATTTGTGCCATTCCAATAACACGATAAGGACGGCACCCATGAGCGCTCTAACCTTGAACGTCGCAGTGACCCTGGCCTCTCAGGCCCTTGCCACCGGCCGCGCCCTCTGCGCCGCGCCGCTGACGGTGGCGGTACTCGACAGTGGCGGGCATCTGGTGGCGTTGCAGCGTGAAGACGGTGCCAGCCTGCTGCGCCCCCAGATCGCCATCGGCAAGGCCTGGGGCGCCATTGCCCTGGGCAAAGGCTCGCGTTTGCTGGCGTTGGACGCTCAGCAACGGCCGGCGTTTATTGCCGCCTTGAACAGCCTGGGGCAGGGCAGCGTGGTGCCTGCGCCGGGCGGGGTGCTGATTCGCGATGCGCAGGGGCGCGTGGCCGGGGCGATCGGGGTGAGCGGGGACACCTCAGACATTGATGAGCACTGCGCAATCAGCGCCGTCGAGGCGGTGGGGTGGCTGGCGGATGCGGGGGTGTCGGCGTGATGTTGGGGGGGACAGCGCGGCGGCCGATCAGCCCAGCTCACACCCTTTGAGCACCAACCGAATCACCGTCTGCGCCGCCGCTTCATAATCGGCCTCATCGAGCTTCGCCTTTCCCGTGACTGCCGAGATCTGCCAGTCAAAGTCGGCATATGTCTGCGTCGCGGCCCAGATGCTGAACATCAGGTGGTGAGGGTCGATGGGGGCGATCAACCCCCGGTCCACCCAGCTCTGGATGCACTCGATGTTATGCCGGGCCTGGGCGTTGAGTTGTTCCACTTGCTCGGGGCTCAGGTGCGGTGCGCCGTGCATGATTTCGCTGGCGAACACTTTGGAGGCCGAGGGCAGGTCGCGAGAGATGCGGATTTTCGAGCGGATGTAGTTGCTCAGTACCGTGCCAGGGTCGCCGTCCGGGTTGAACGGGGTGGAGGCAGCCAGGATCGGTTCTATGATGCTTTCGAGCACTTCGCGGTAGAGGTTGTCCTTGGACTTGAAGTAGTAATACACGTTGGGCTTGGGCAGCCCCGCCTTGTGGGCGATGTCGCTGGTTTTGGTCGCGGCGAAGCCCTTGTCGGCAAACTCCTCGCTGGCCGCCCGCAGGATCAGTTCTTTGTTGCGCTCGCGAATGGTGCTCATAAACCGGGTGGTTCCTTGCCAGGACAGGCGGTCGGGCATGGTAGCACCGGCGGTCCGCGAGCCTCAACAATGGGCCTGCGCGCCTTGGCGCGGGGTTTGTCGGGCGCAGGTATTGGCAGGGACGGCACCGGGGGGCACACTCTGGCGCAGTTTCAACTGACCGCCCAACAATAAAACGAGTGTTGCCGTGAGCGAACATCCCCCCTCAGAGGCCGCCAAGCCGAGCCCGACGGTCAACGTCGGTTTTTTGCTGCTGGAGCATTTTTCCCTGCCGGCCTTTACCCAGGCGCTGGACACCGTGGTGACGGCCAACCTGCTGCGCCCGGGGCTGTTTACTTCGCGCACCTTTGGCTTGAGCGACGGGGAAGTGATCAGCGACCTGGGCCTGGTGATCCGGCCGGACGCCTGCCTACAGGCCAGCGCATGCAAGGGGCTCGGCCTGCTGGTGATCTGCGGCGGGTTTCGCACCGAGCTCAAGGCCTGCGAAGGGTTCGTGCAGATGCTTAAAGGGGCCGCCGAGCAAGGCGTGCAACTGGCCGGGCTGTGGAACGGCGCCTGGTTTCTTGGGCGTGCGGGGTTGCTGGAGGGTTACCGTTGCGCCATTCACCCTGAGCATCGGTCGGCACTGGGAGAAATTTGCAGGACCACCCAGGTAAGCTGCGAACCCTATGTGATCGACCGTGACCGGCTCAGCGCCTCCAGCCCTTCCGGGGCGTTTCACCTGCTGCTCGACTGGATCAAGGGCCTGCACGACAAGGCGTTGGTGGAAGGTATCGAGGACATCCTGGCGTTTGAGGAGTCGCGCTACCGGCGCATCAAACCCACGGAGCACCAGAGTGTCAGCGCACCGCTGCGCGAGGTGCTCAAACTGATGGACGCCAACCTGGAGGAGCCGTTGGAGCTGGAGCAACTGGCGGTGTATGCCGGCCGTTCCCGCCGCCAGTTGGAGCGTTTGTTCAAAGAGCAAATGGGCACAACGCCGCAGCGCCACTACCTGGAACTACGCATCACCGAAGCGCGTCGGTTGTTGCGCCATACCGAGCTGTCCCAGGTGGAAGTGCTGGTGGCGTGCGGTTTTGTGTCGCCCAGTCACTTCAGCAAGTGTTACAGCGCGTACTTCGGCTACCGGCCCTCCAAGGAAAAGCGCCTCGTCAGGTAGCCGATGCCCCTGCGTTTCCGATTGCCCGCTTATCCACGACCGACGGCGGGCGATTACTCGGCGATCTGCAATTTGCGCGACTCGGTGTACACGTACCGGACCTTTTCATACTCGAATGGCGAGTTCATCTGACCGTAGCGAAAGCTGGTCTGGTAGCGTTTGTCCACGACACGCAAGGCCCAGATTTCCGGGTGGTGCTCGCTGACCTTGGACACGTTCAGGTAATTGACCTGGGCTTCGGCGGTGTAGTCCACGGCCAGGCCTGCGGTGTCGCGCAGGTTTGACGGGCCCAGGATCGGCAGCACCAGGTACGCGCCGCCGGGGACGCCATAAAAGCCCAGGGTCTGGCCGAAGTCTTCGCTCTGGCGCGGCAGGCCCATGGCGGTGGCCGGGTCCCACAGGCCGGCGATGCCCAGGGTGGTGTTGAGCAGCAGGCGCCCGGTGGTTTCCAGCGAACGGTGGCCTTTGAGCTGCAGCAGGCTGTTCAACAGGTTCGGCACGTCCCCCAGGTTGTTGAAGAAGTTGCTCACGCCGGTGCGCACAAAGCTTGGGGTGACGTAGCGGTAACCGTCGACCACCGGCAGGAACACCCATTGGTCGAAACGGTAGTTGAAGTGGTACACGCGGCGGTTCCACGACTCCAGCGGGTCGTAGACGTTGAGCGCGTTGAGGGTGGAGCGCTCGAACTCGCGCTGGTCCAGGCCAGGGTTGAACTTGAGCTTTTGCAGCGGCTCCTTGAACCCGTCGGCGTCTACCACGGTGGGGGCATTGGCTTTGCTGTTGTCGGCATTGGCTACGCCTGCGCACATCAACGCGGCGAGCAGCAGGAGGTATTTAGCCACGGAAGAACTCCAGCATGGCGTCGGCGTTGACGCGATAGTTGAGGTTGCCGCAGTGGCCGCCCAGGGGGTAGACGGTCAAGCGGTCGCCGAAGGTTTTACGCAAGAAGCCCAGGTCGCCCGGGCCCAGGATCACGTCGTCGGCGTTGTGCATCACGGCGATTTTCGGGCTGTCGTGCAGGTAGTCCTTGAGTGCGTAGAGGCTGACCTGGTCGATCAGTTGCAGCAGGCTGCCGCCGTCGGAGCGGGCGCGCCACATCGGGATGACTTGTTCGGTGAGGTAGCAGTCGAAGTCGCATTGCAACGCCCGCTTGAGAAACGGGGTGAGGCTGGTGCCTTCGGTGATCGGGTATTTGGGCGGGGTGATCAGGCCGCGGCGGTTTATCAGGTCCGATGTAAAGGCAATGTCGGCCGCCGAGAAGCGGAACGTGGTGCCGATCAGCATGGCCATCTGTTCGTTGGTCAGATGTTGCTTGGAGTTCTGGAAGTCGTAGAGCAGGGCGTCGTTGAGGTCGATGTAGCCTTTTTCCTGGAAGTAGCGCGTCAGCTTGTTCAGCACCAGCTCAAAGAACGTGTTGGTGTTGTTGATGCCCTTGACCTCGGTCTGTACCAGCTTGTCGAGGTTGGTCACCGAGGTGTAGAGGTTGACCGGGGGGTTGAGCAGCAACACTTTCTTGAAGTTGAAGCTGTGCCGGGTTTCGTCCAGCTTGCTGACAAAGGCGGCGTCCAGCGCGCCGAGGCTGTAGCCGGTGAGGTAAAAGTCGGTGACCGGCAGCGTGTTGTTTTGCGCGCGCACCGCTTGCATCACGCGGTACATATCTTTGGCGTCTTCTTCGGTCACCCCGGGTGTGGCGAAGCGCGACGCGGCGCTGATGAAGTCGAAGCTGGTGGGCGACGACAACTGGACCACGTGATAACCGGCCTTGTAGTACAGCTTTTTCAGGTATTCGTTGATGGTGCTGTCAAAGCGCGCACCGGTGCCTGCGATAAGGAAGATCAGCGGCGCGGCGCGGTCTTGTTTGGCGATGCGGTAGGTGAGTTTTTTCACGGCCCAGAAGTTGTCGGGCAGGCTGAACTCGCGTTCGGGGCGCATCGTCAGGGTGTAGTCGGACTGGTTGATCTCATCGTCGCTCGGCAGCTCGGGCCGAAGGTTGGGCGGCGTGGTGGCGATGGTCGCTTCGAACGGGTTGGTCAAGGGGTAGCCATAGCTGGCCTGATCAATGTCGACCGCCAGTGCCGAGGCACTCAGAAATAGGCTGCCCAGCAGGGCGGCACAGCGCAAGGAACGGAGCATGACGAAATCCCTAAGAGGAACGTACTTGATGAAGTTCGCAGGCTATGACCACCGCGTTGCCACCGAAGTGCCACCGTTGGGCACGAAAGTCGGAAAAAAACGTCATAAGCGGGGGCAATAGTTGCCAGACGATACACTTTGCCACGCTTTGTTGAACACTTATCTACTGACAAGCCTTGCCAACGGCGGCGGGGGTATTAAGCTGGCCGCCGTTTTCGCCTATTGGAGCGTTCCATGTCCCGCCGTTTGCCGCTGATCCTGCTGCTCGTTGCCCTGCCGTTATGGCTGGCCGCCAGTTATGGCGCCCGTTACGGGTTTATGGAGGATGGCCGGTGGGTGGGCATCTGTGCCGACGAAGCCGGTCGTTGGGAGTGCCAGGTGCGGTCCAACCTGGGCTTGATGATTCATTTCACGGTGCTGGGCTGGGCGGCGTTGGTAACGTCGGTGCTGGCGTTTGTGGTGCCGGGGCGCTTCGGCTGGGGGCTGGCGGTGCTGGGGATGGTGTTCGGGTTGCCAGCGCTGGTGTTGTACAACACCACGTTTGCGGTGTTTGCCGTAGTGATTGCAGGGTTGCGGCTGGTCCGCGCGCCCAGGGCTGCCTGATACCGCTCCCACGCGCCAGGCGTGTGGGAGCGGGCGAGCCTCTATACCTTGCGTACCCGCAGGCAGCGCCACAAGGCGGCAACCATCAGCAGGCTGACAAGTGCCCACCCCCAGGCTTGCCCGTTGAGCAGCCCTTCGCGGTACAGCTGCGGCGCAACGCCCGCACCGATGATGAAGGTGAGCAGGGCAACTTCGCGACGGGGCACGGCCACGGGGCGAATCACATAGACCAGGGCCGGCAATACCAGCGCCGCACTTGGAAAGCTGCGGTAGCGCGGGTCAAACACCAGCGCCAACATCATTACCGCGCCCGCGAACCCGGCGAGTGCCACCAGCCAGCCGGCGCGTCGCTCAAGCCCCTTGAAGGCCCGGGCGCGCCAACCTTCCCGGGCGCTGAGCGCCAGGGCGGCGTGAGCCAGTACCAGTACGTTCAACACCACCAACCATGCAGCCCATACCCACTCGTCGGTAAAGCGCGCCGTGACCCGAGTCAATTCCGCCCAGGTCCCAATTGAGCAGGCCGCCACGGTGCCCAGCAACGGCAGCATCCAGGCGCTGCGGGTGGTGCGCACGCGGCCGCCGAGCACCAGCGTACCCAGCAGGATCATCCCGCCCACCCCCAGCCACAGCGGCCAGTACGGCACGTTGGTCACGGGCCCCACGAGGATGCCCTTGTCCTGGCGATCGGCATCGAACAGCCCCCAATAACCGCCCACGGCGCCTTCACTGGCGCGTTTCCAGGGTTGGTCGAAGGCTTCGATGAGGTTGTAGTGCCAGCCGTTGGCTTCGGCCATGGCCACGAAACCGCGCATGAACGTGGCTTCATTGACGCGGCTCGGCACGGCCGTTTCACGCTGGCGGCCTTCGCTCGGCCAGCCGGTTTCGCCGATCAGCACGTCTTTGGGGGCAAAGCGGTTGCCGAAGGTCTGGCGAATGTCCGCCACGTGCTTGAGGGCCTGGTCGATGCCCGCCGGGTCATCTTCCCAATAGGGCAGCAGGTGAATCGTGAGGAAGTCCACCGCCGGTGCAATTTGCGGGTGTTGCAGCCAGAACTCCCACACATCGGCGTAGGTCACCGGCTGTTTGACGTGGCTTTTGACTTTGTGGATCAACGCCACCAGCCGCGTGGCGGTGACTTCTTTGCGCAGCAGGGTTTCGTTGCCGACGATAACCGCGGTGACCACATCGGCGTTGGCGTTGGCCGAGGCGATCAGGGCGTCGACTTCTTTGTCGGTGTCGACCGGGTTGCTGTTGACCCACGCGCCGATCATCAGTTTGAGGCCGTGTTTGCGCGCCAGGTCCGGTAAGGCTTCCAGGCCCGTCATGGAGTAGGTGCGGATGCATTCAAAGCGGGTGGCCAGCAGGGCGAGGTCGGCGTCCATGCGCTCGGGGCGCAACGTGAAGGGTTGGTCGAACGGCGACTGGTCCTTGTCGAACGGGGTGTAGGACGCACATTGCAACTTGTGGCTGGCGCTGGCGACGTCCGGCAACACCACCGGCTTGCCCAGGCCGTACCAGTAGCCGCCGAGGGCGAACAGGCCGAGGAGCAGGGCGAATAAATAGGGCAGGGCAGGGAAGCGGGCGGTGGCGGGCATGGTCGGCTTGTCTGGGGAGCAAAGGCGCGCATCTTACCCGGATTTGGGCCGCCCTAGTGGGGCCGCATAATTTTGACATGCAAAGATCGGGCGGGATTTTGATCGGTCGTTCAGTCAAACGCCTTGCTGGCGATGTGATGTCGTTTCTTGCTTAACCGAGGTCGTAGTCAGAGCAGGTCGCGCCGGGCCGCAGGTTGATGATCGAAGGGTCAGCACTCCACTGATGGTGCCAAGGCGGTGAGGGGCGTGCGTGATGGGGGCGCGGTGCACCACATAACAACAGGTTGACGTCGCTCGGCACCCGCCGGGCGCAGTACTTTCGGGGAAGCATGTATGAAGATGCGACGACTCTTGGGCGCAGCTGCCACGCTGGTAGTTGCGATGGGCTCCACACTGGCCAGCGCCGACAGCAAGACCCTGAGCATCGGCTATGTGGACGGCTGGTCGGACAGCGTTGCCACCACGAACGTGGCGGCCGAGGTGATCCGGCAAAAGCTGGGGCATGACGTGAAGTTGCAGGCGGTCGCTACCGGGATCATGTGGCAGGGTGTGGCCACCGGCAAACTCGACGCCATGCTTTCCGCCTGGCTGCCGGTGACCCACGGTGAATACTGGGCCAAGAACAAGGACAAGGTGGTCGACTACGGCCCCAACTTCAAGGACGCCAAGATCGGTCTGATCGTGCCGGAGTACGTCAAGGCCAAGTCCATCGAGGACCTCAAGACCGATACCACCTTCAAAAACAAGATCGTCGGCATCGACGCCGGTTCAGGCGTGATGCTCAAGACCGACGAGGCCATCAAGCAATACGGCCTGGACTACAAGCTGCAAGCCAGTTCGGGCGCGGCGATGATCGCCGAGCTGACCCGTGCCGAAGACAAGCAGGAATCCATCGCCGTCACCGGCTGGGTGCCCCACTGGATGTTCGCCAAGTGGAAGCTGCGTTTCCTGGACGACCCCAAAGGGATTTACGGCGCTGCTGAAACCGTCAACAGCATCGGCAGCAAGGACCTGGAAAAGAAAGCGCCGGACGTGGCGGCGTTCCTGAAGAAGTTCCAGTGGGCGTCCAAGGATGAAATTGGTGAAGTGATGCTGGCGATTCAGGAAGGCGCCAAGCCGGAGGCCGCTGCCAAGGATTGGGTGGCCAAGCACCCTGAGCGCGTGGCCGAGTGGACCGCTAAATAAGGCACGAAGCGTCTAGATAGCACCTTGCAAGCCCGCCTGGCGTTGTCGTCAGGCGGGCTTTGTGGTTTTGGGGGCAAAGGCTGTCACTTTGGACAGTGGAAAGTTGGCGTGATGGCGGCGGTTCTTCTACTACTAAGGTCGTCTGGAACCTGTCCCGCAGCCGCATACAGTGGGTACGTTCCAATAATAAAAAGCTGTGCTGCGAGGATAAAAACAATGAACGACAGCATTTACCTCTCGATTCAAAACAGCCCGCGTTTCAAGGAGCTGGTGCGTAAAAGGGAACGATTCGCCTGGATTCTCTCGGCGATCATGCTTGGGCTGTACTCCGCTTTCATTCTGCTGATTGCCTACGGGCCGCAAATCCTGGGGGCCAAGTTGAGCCCCGGCTCGTCCATTACCTGGGGTATTCCCCTGGGGGTCGGGCTGATTGTCTCGGCGTTCATCCTGACCGGCATTTATGTGCGCCGGGCCAATGGCGAGTTTGATGACCTGAACGCGGCGATTCTCAAGGAGGCGGCGCAATGATCCAGCGTCTATTGGCAGTTTTTGGCGCTTCACTGTTTGCCCCGGCTGTTTGGGCGGCGGATGCCTTGACCGGCGAAGTGCACAAGCAACCATTGAACATCTCGGCCATCGTGATGTTTATCGCGTTTGTCGGCGCCACCCTGTGCATCACGTACTGGGCGTCCAAACGCAACAAGTCGGCGGCCGACTATTATGCGGCGGGCGGCAAGATCACCGGTTTCCAGAACGGCCTGGCGATTGCCGGTGACTACATGTCGGCGGCCTCCTTTCTGGGGATTTCCGCGCTGGTGTACACCTCTGGCTACGACGGGCTGATCTACTCGATCGGCTTTTTGGTGGGCTGGCCGATCATTCTGTTCCTGATCGCCGAGCGCCTGCGCAACCTGGGCAAGTACACCTTTGCCGACGTGGCCTCATACCGCCTGGGCCAGACCCAGATCCGCAGCCTGTCGGCCTGTGGTTCGCTGGTGGTGGTGGCGTTCTACCTGATCGCGCAAATGGTTGGGGCGGGCAAGCTGATTCAGCTGTTGTTCGGCCTGGACTACCATGTGGCGGTGATCCTGGTGGGTATCCTGATGGTGCTGTATGTGCTGTTCGGCGGCATGCTGGCGACCACCTGGGTGCAGATCATCAAGGCGGTGTTGCTGCTGTCCGGTGCCTCGTTCATGGCGCTGATGGTGATGAAGCACGTCAACTTCGACTTCAACATGCTGTTCTCCGAGGCGATCAAGGTTCACCCCAAAGGTGAAGCGATCATGAGCCCGGGCGGCCTGGTGAAAGACCCGATTTCGGCGTTCTCCCTGGGCCTGGCCCTGATGTTCGGTACGGCGGGCCTGCCGCACATCCTGATGCGCTTCTTCACCGTGAGTGACGCTAAAGAAGCGCGTAAGAGCGTGTTCTACGCGACCGGTTTCATCGGCTACTTCTACATCCTGACCTTCATCATTGGTTTTGGCGCGATCCTGCTGGTGAGCACCAACCCTGCGTTCAAGGATGCTGCCGGTGCCTTGCTGGGCGGTAACAACATGGCGGCGGTGCACCTGGCCAACGCGGTGGGGGGCAGCATCTTCCTGGGCTTCATTTCGGCGGTGGCGTTCGCCACTATCCTGGCCGTGGTTGCGGGCCTGACCCTGGCGGGTGCGTCGGCGGTGTCCCATGACCTGTATGCCAGCGTCATCAAGAAGGGCAAGGTCAACGACAAGGATGAAATCCGCGTCTCGAAAATCACCACCGTCGCGCTGGGTGTGTTGGCCATCGGCCTGGGCATCCTGTTCGAAAGCCAGAACATTGCGTTCATGGTCGGCCTGGCGTTCTCGATTGCGGCCAGCTGTAACTTCCCGGTGCTGCTGCTTTCCATGTACTGGAAAAACCTCACCACCCGTGGCGCGATGATCGGCGGCTGGTTGGGCCTGATCAGCGCGGTAGGCCTGATGATCCTGGGCCCGACCATCTGGGTGTCGATCCTGCACCATGAAAAGGCGATCTTCCCTTACGAATACCCGGCGCTGTTCTCGATGATCATTGCGTTCATCGGCATCTGGTTCTTCTCCATCACCGACAAATCGGCGGCGGCAGAGAAAGAGCGCGCGCTGTACTTCCCGCAGTTTGTGCGTTCGCAAACCGGGTTGGGGGCGAGCGGAGCGGTGGATCATTGAGGCAGTTGCACGTTTGACGCTACACGTGATGTAAAAAAGACCCCCGCACTCAGCGGGGGTATTTTTTTGCTTGAGGTTCGCTGCTCGCTAAGCTGCAGCCAAAAAAAACGGCCTCATCAAGAGGCCGTTTTTCCGGGCTGTAACTTAGTGCCTGTCTTCAAGCTTGGTAAGGTCACGCGACTCGTAGCCGGTGTACAGCTGGCGCGGACGGCCAATCTTGTACGGGCTGGAGAGCATTTCTTTCCAGTGCGAGATCCAGCCTACGGTACGTGCCAGGGCGAAGATCACGGTGAACATGCTGGTTGGAATGCCGATGGCCTTGAGGATGATCCCCGAGTAGAAGTCGACGTTCGGGTACAGCGAGCGTTCGATGAAGTACGGGTCGGTCAGGGCGATCTCTTCCAGGCGCATGGCCAGTTCGAGTTGCGGATCGTTCTTGATGCCCAGTTCCTTCAACACTTCGTCGCAGGTCTTTTTCATCACGGTGGCGCGTGGGTCGCGGTTCTTGTAGACCCGGTGACCGAAGCCCATCAGTTTGAACGGATCGTTCTTGTCCTTGGCCTTGGCGATGAACTTGTCGATGTTGGACACATCGCCGATTTCATCGAGCATGGTCAACACGGCTTCGTTCGCGCCGCCGTGGGCAGGGCCCCACAGTGCAGCGATACCGGCGGCGATACAGGCGAACGGGTTGGCACCCGAGGAGCCGGCCAGACGCACGGTGGAGGTGGAGGCGTTTTGCTCGTGGTCGGCGTGGAGGATGAAGATCCGGTCCATTGCCTTGGCCAGTACCGGGCTGATCGGTTTGATCTCGCACGGGGTATTGAACATCATGTGCAGGAAGTTTTCCGCGTACGACAGGTCGTTGCGCGGGTACATCATGGGTTGACCCATGGAGTACTTGTAAACCATTGCGGCCAGGGTCGGCATCTTGGCAACCAGGCGGATCGCGGAGATTTCGCGATGCTGCGGGTTATTGATGTCCAGGGAGTCGTGATAGAAGGCGGAGAGGGCGCCGACTACGCCGCACATGACGGCCATCGGGTGGGCGTCGCGACGGAAACCGTTGAAGAAGGTCTTCAGCTGTTCGTGAACCATGGTGTGGTTCTTGACGTTGCTGACGAACTTGGCTTTCTGCTCGGCTGTTGGCAGTTCGCCATTAAGCAGCAGGTAGCAGGTTTCCAGGTAGTCCGATTTCTCGGCCAGCTGTTCGATCGGGTAGCCGCGGTGCAGCAGGATACCGTTGTCACCATCGATGTAGGTGATCTTCGACTCGCAAGAGGCGGTCGACATGAAGCCTGGGTCGAAAGTAAAACGGCCCGTGGCCGTCAAGCCCCTTACGTCGATAACATCGGGACCAACGGTGCCGGTTAAAATGGGCAGCTCGACGGGGGCTGCGCCCTCGATGATCAACTGCGCTTTTTTGTCAGCCATGTGGCCTCCTATTTATGCTTCAAATCATCAGACAGACCCCCCACGCAGGGCCCGCACCACTATAGTGAGATAAATTCAGATGTCAATTTGCCTAAAGTCTTGCCGCAGAAGGCTTTAACCGTACTTTTTCCTCGAAATTGACTGCCATTTACGCCTTTTGTCCCCCGAGCGCAATCCGCTATTAGGGTGAGGAGTGCGCGTTGTCATTAGTTGCCTAACTGTCTATACTCGGCCACCGACCGCCAAGGGCTTTTGGGCTTGCTTTATTGGGGGTCGCATCCCTGGGTGGTGGTTACCTGACCAGTGCACTCCCCAACAACTTTGCCCTGATTGTTAGGGGCTCTTCAGTGTGAAAAAAAAGCCGTGAAAAGCCAACGACCTGTAAACCTAGACCTAAGGACCATCAAACTCCCCATCACCGGCGTAACGTCATTCCTGCACCGCGTTTCCGGCATCATCCTGTTCCTCGGCCTGGGCATCATGCTTTATGCATTGAGCAAATCCCTGGGTTCCGAAGAAGGCTATGCCGAGGTGAAGGCGTGCCTGACCAGTCCGCTGGCCAAGTTCGTTGCATGGGGCCTCCTGTCCGCTCTGCTGTATCACTTGGTGGCCGGTGTGCGCCACTTGATCATGGACATGGGTATCGGTGAGACGCTGGAAGGCGGCAAGCTGGGCTCGAAAATCGTTATCGCCGTTTCCGTGGTGGTAATCGTTCTGGCGGGAGTTTGGATATGGTAACCAGCGTTACGAACCTGTCGCGTTCAGGCCTTTATGACTGGATGGCACAGCGTGTGTCTGCGGTCGTTCTGGCGGCTTATTTCATTTTCCTGATCGGATACCTCGTGGCGAACCCGGGCATTGGTTTTGACCAGTGGCACGGCCTGTTCGCACACAACGGAATGCGTATTTTCAGTCTGTTGGCCCTGGTGGCCCTGGGCGCTCACGCCTGGGTCGGCATGTGGACCATCGCGACCGACTACCTGACGCCCATGGCGCTGGGCAAGTCCGCGACTGCAGTGCGTTTCCTTTTCCAGGCAGTATGCGGCGTCGCGATGTTCGCTTACTTCGTCTGGGGTGTACAGATTCTCTGGGGTATCTGATTCATGGCTAACATTCCAACGATTTCCTTCGACGCCATCATTATTGGTGGCGGCGGTGCTGGCATGCGCGCAGCGCTGCAGCTGGCCCAGGGCGGTCACAAGACTGCCGTGATCACCAAGGTGTTCCCGACCCGTTCCCACACCGTGTCCGCCCAGGGTGGCATCACCTGCGCCATCGCCTCGGCCGACCCGAACGATGACTGGCGCTGGCACATGTACGATACCGTCAAGGGTTCCGACTACATCGGTGACCAGGACGCTATCGAATACATGTGTCAGGAAGGCCCGGCTGCGGTGTTCGAGCTGGACCACATGGGCCTGCCGTTCTCCCGCACCGAAACCGGTCGTATCTACCAGCGTCCGTTCGGTGGCCAGTCCAAGGACTACGGCAAAGGCGGCCAGGCTGCACGTACGTGCGCTGCGTCCGACCGTACCGGTCACGCCCTGCTGCACACCCTTTATCAGGGCAACCTGAAAGCGGGCACCACGTTCCTGAACGAGTACTACGCAGTTGACCTGGTGAAGAACCAGGACGGCGCGTTCGTCGGTGTGATCGCTATTTGCATCGAAACCGGCGAAACCACCTACATCCGCGCCAAGGCCACCGTGCTGGCAACGGGCGGTGCAGGCCGTATCTACGCGTCGACCACCAACGCCCTGATCAACACCGGTGACGGCGTGGGCATGGCCTTGCGTGCTGGCGTGCCGGTACAAGACATCGAAATGTGGCAGTTCCACCCGACCGGCATCGCCGGCGCCGGTGTATTGGTGACCGAAGGCTGCCGTGGTGAAGGGGGTTACCTCATCAACAAGCACGGCGAGCGTTTCATGGAGCGTTATGCGCCAAACGCTAAAGACCTGGCCGGTCGCGACGTGGTTGCTCGCTCGATGGTTAAGGAAATCATCGCTGGCAACGGTTGCGGCCCGAACGGCGACCACGTGATGTTGAAGCTCGATCACCTGGGTGAAGAAGTCCTGCACAGCCGCCTGCCTGGCATTTGCGAGCTGTCCAAGACCTTTGCTCACGTTGACCCGGTGGTTGCTCCGGTTCCGGTTGTTCCAACTTGCCACTATATGATGGGCGGCGTTGCCACCAACATTCATGGCCAGGCGATCACCCAGGACAGCGAAGGCAAAGACGCCATCATCCCAGGTCTGTTCGCCGTGGGTGAAGTGGCGTGCGTATCGGTTCACGGTGCCAACCGTCTGGGCGGCAACTCGCTGCTCGACCTGGTGGTATTCGGCCGTGCGGCGGGCCTGCACCTGGAAAAAGCGCTGACTGACGGCATCGAATACGATGACGCCACCGACGCCGACATCAACGCCGCCCTGGCGCGCCTGTCCGCGCTGAACGAGCGTACCGATGGCGAAGACGTAGCCACCCTGCGTCGCGAGCTGCAAAGCTGCATGCAGAACTACTTCGGTGTATTCCGTACTGGCGAATACATGCAGAAGGGTATTGCCCAGCTGGCCGACCTGCGCAAGCGCATCGCCAACGTGAAGATCAACGATAAGAGCCAGGCGTTCAACACCGCTCGTATCGAAGCCCTTGAGCTGCAAAACCTGCTGGAAGTGGCTGAAGCGACGGCGATCGCCGCCGAGGTTCGTAAAGAATCCCGTGGTGCTCACGCTCGTGAAGACTTTGAAGATCGCGACGACGAAAACTGGTTGTGCCACACCCTGTACTTCCCGGGTGACAAGCGCGTAACCAAGCGTGCCGTGAACTTCTCGCCGAAGACGGTTCCGACGTTTGAACCGAAGATTCGGACTTACTAAGGGTGGCTGCCATGTTGAAAGTCAGTGTTTATCGCTACAACCCTGATCAGGACGCTGCGCCGTTCATGCAGGAATTCACCGTTGATACCGGCGGCAAAGACCTGATGGTGCTGGACGTACTGGCCCTGATCAAGGAACAGGACGAAGGGTTCTCCTATCGTCGCTCTTGCCGCGAAGGGGTCTGTGGCTCCGACGGCATGAACATCAACGGCAAGAACGGCCTGGCGTGCATCACGCCGCTGTCCGCCGTGGTGAAGAAAGACAAGCTCGTTGTACGTCCGCTGCCAGGTTTGCCGGTTATCCGTGACCTGGTCGTCGATATGAGCATCTTCTACAAGCAATACGAGAAAGTTAAGCCGTTCCTGCAGAACGACACGCCGGCTCCGGCCATCGAGCGTCTGCAGTCCCCGGAAGAGCGCGAGAAGCTCGATGGTCTGTACGAGTGCATCCTGTGCGCTTGCTGCTCGACTTCCTGCCCGTCCTTCTGGTGGAACCCGGACAAGTTCCTGGGCCCGGCTGCCCTGCTGCAAGCGTACCGCTTCCTGGCAGACAGCCGCGACACCAAGACATCCGAGCGCCTGGCTGCACTGGATGACCCGTTCAGCGTATTCCGCTGCCGCGGGATCATGAACTGCGTCAACGTATGTCCCAAAGGCCTGAACCCGACTAAGGCCATTGGTCACGTGCGTAGCATGCTGCTGCAGAGCGGCGTGTAACAGACGTTGTAACAGCAGGACCGTTGTGCCCGTAGATGCTGCGGCGCAGGCTTCAACCGGCGCCGTAGTTTTAACTTGAGCAGTGACTTACAAGGTCACGGCTCTTATTTTGAAGAAATGAGACAAGCAGGGGCATCCGGGTTGGTACCCGGACTATCAGCGTGATCCTAAGTGGCTTGTTTTGGTCGCTGCACTCGGACTTCTGCAAGCAAACTCGGTGTCTTCGCCGGTGGTGTCCCCTAACCGAGGGTGACCAAGCATGCAAGAAAGCGTGATGCAGCGCATGTGGAACAGCGGCTATCTTTCAGGTGGTAACGCTGCCTATGTGGAAGAGCTTTATGAGCTCTACCTGCACGACCCTAACGCTGTGCCAGAAGAATGGCGCACCAAATTTCAGACGTTGTCTTCAGACGGCAACGCTGCCACCGATGTATCGCATGCAACAATTCGCGATCAGTTCGTGCTGCTGGCAAAGAACCAGCGCCGCGCCCAACCGGTTTCTGCCGGGAGCGTGAGCAGTGAGCATGAGAAGAAGCAAGTTGAAGTACTGCGACTGATCCAGGCCTACCGGATGCGTGGCCACCAGGCGTCCCAGCTTGACCCGCTGGGGCTCTGGCAGCGTCCTGCACCGGCTGACCTGTCGATCAATCATTACGGCTTGACCAATGCCGATCTTGATACGACCTTCCGTGCCGGCGACCTGTTCATCGGCAAAGAGGAAGCGAGCCTACGCGAAATTCACGAAGCGTTGCAGCAGACATATTGCCGCACCATCGGCGCTGAATTCACGCACATCACCGATTCCGAGCAGCGCCACTGGTTCCAGCATCGCCTGGAAGGCGTGCGTGGCCGTCCGGTGCTGTCCGCCGACGTTCGCAGCCACCTGCTTGAGCGTGTGACGGCGGCCGAAGGCCTGGAAAAATACCTGGGTACCAAATACCCGGGCACCAAGCGTTTTGGCCTGGAAGGCGGCGAGAGCCTGATTCCGATGCTCGACGAAATGATCCAGCGTTCCGGCTCCTACGGCACCAAGGAAATCGTGATCGGCATGGCCCACCGTGGCCGTCTGAACGTGCTGGTCAACACCTTCGGCAAGAACCCGCGCGAGCTGTTCGACGAGTTCGAAGGCAAGAAAAAGGTCGAGCTGGGTTCCGGTGACGTTAAATACCACCAGGGCTTCTCGTCCAACGTGATGACCACAGGTGGCGAAGTTCACCTGGCGATGGCATTCAACCCGTCCCACCTGGAGATCGTTTCCCCGGTGGTCGAGGGTTCGGTGCGCGCCCGTCAGGATCGTCGTAACGACCCGACCGGCGAAAAAGTCCTGCCGATTTCCATCCACGGTGACGCGGCATTCGCCGGTCAAGGCGTGGTCCTGGAAACGTTCCAGATGTCGCAGACCCGCGGCTTCAAGACCGGCGGTACTGTCCACATCGTCATCAACAACCAGGTGGGCTTCACCATCAGCAACCCGTTGGACGCGCGTTCCACCGAGTACGCCACCGACGTTGCCAAGATGATCCAGGCGCCGATCCTCCATGTGAATGGTGATGATCCGGAAGCCGTGCTGTTCGTGACGCAACTGGCCGTTGACTACCGCATGCAGTTCAAGCGTGACGTGGTGATCGACCTGGTTTGCTACCGCCGTCGCGGTCACAACGAAGCTGACGAGCCGAGCGGCACCCAGCCATTGATGTACCAGCAGATCACCAAGCAGCGCACCACCCGTGAGCTGTACGCCGAAAGCCTGACCAAGGCCGGTGTGGTTGACGACGCGCGTGTTCAGGCCAAGGTCGATGAATACCGCAGCGCGCTGGACAATGGTCTGCACGTGGTGAAAAGCCTGGTCAAGGAGCCGAACAAAGAGCTGTTCGTTGACTGGCGCCCGTACTTGGGCCACACCTGGACCGCCCGTCACGACACGTCCTTTGATCTGAAAACCTTGCAGGAACTTTCCGCCAAGCTGCTGGAAATTCCGGAAGGCTTCGTGGTTCAGCGCCAGGTTGCAAAGATCTACGAAGACCGTCAGAAGATGCAAGCCGGCGGCCTGCCGATCAACTGGGGTTATGCCGAAACCATGGCATACGCGACCCTGGCTTTCGAAGGTCACCCGATCCGCATGACCGGCCAGGACATCGGCCGTGGTACGTTCTCGCACCGTCACGCGGTATTGCACAACCAGAAAGACGCGGGCACCTACATCCCGCTGCAAAACCTGTACGAAGGCCAGCCACGTTTCGACCTGTACGACTCGTTCCTGTCCGAGGAAGCCGTACTGGCGTTCGAATACGGTTACTCGACCACCACGCCAAACGCGCTGGTGATCTGGGAAGCCCAGTTCGGCGACTTCGCCAACGGCGCCCAGGTGGTGATCGACCAATTCATCACCAGCGGCGAGCACAAGTGGGGCCGCCTGTGCGGTCTGACCATGCTGCTGCCGCACGGTTATGAAGGTCAGGGCCCGGAGCACTCCTCGGCCCGTCTGGAGCGTTACCTGCAGCTGTGCGCCGAGCACAACATTCAGGTCTGCGTGCCGACTACCCCGGCCCAGATCTACCACTTGCTGCGTCGCCAGGTGATTCGTCCCCTGCGCAAGCCGTTGGTAGTGCTGACTCCGAAATCGCTGTTGCGTCACAAATTGGCCATCTCGACCCTGGAAGATCTGGCCGAAGGTTCGTTCCAGACCGTTATTCCGGAAATCGACACGCTTGACCCGAAAAAGGTCACCCGTCTCGTTCTGTGCAGCGGCAAGGTCTACTACGACCTGCTGGAAAAACGCCGTGCCGAAGGCCGCGAAGACATCGCTATCGTGCGTATCGAGCAGCTTTACCCGTTCCCGGAAGATGACCTCATGGAGATCATCGCGCCTTACACCAACCTCACCAATGTGGTGTGGTGTCAGGAAGAACCGATGAACCAGGGCGCCTGGTATAGCAGCCAGCATCACCTGCGTCGCAGCATCGGCAACCACAACAAGGCCCTGGGCCTTGAGTACGCCGGTCGTGATGCTTCTGCTGCACCGGCTTGCGGGTATGCATCGATGCACGCCGAGCAGCAGGAAAAACTGCTGCAAGATGCTTTCACTGTTTAACGCCTTCGCGCTGACTGAAACCGAATTTTAAGGACCACAGATAATGGCTATCGAAATCAAAGCCCCGTCATTCCCGGAGTCGGTTGCCGACGGCACCGTTGCCACCTGGCACAAAAAACCAGGCGACGCTGTAAAGCGTGACGACCTGATCGTCGACATCGAAACCGACAAGGTCGTACTGGAAGTGTTGGCCGAAGCCGACGGCGTCCTGGGCGCTATCGTGGCTGAAGAGGGCGCTACCGTCCTGTCCAACCAGGTACTGGGCTCGATCGAAGCGGGCGGCGCTGCTGCTGCTCCGGCCGCCGCTGCTGCACCCGCTGCCGCTCCGGCCGCTGCTGCCGCCGACGCTGGCGAAGACGATCCGGTTGCCGCACCTGCTGCGCGCAAGCTGGCTGAAGAAAACGGCATCAACATCGCGTCCGTTGCCGGTACTGGCAAAGGCGGTCGCGTGACCAAGGAAGACGTGGTTGCAGCCGTTGCTGCCAAGAAAGCCGCTCCGGCTGCCGCGCCTGCCAAGGCTGCTGCCCCGGCTGCCGCTGCACCGGTGTTCGCTGCTGGCGACCGCACCGAGAAGCGCGTTCCGATGACCCGCGTACGTGCCACCGTGGCCAAGCGTCTGGTTGAAGCGCAATCGAACATGGCGATGCTGACCACGTTCAACGAAGTCGACATGACCGAAGTCATGGCCCTGCGCTCGAAGTACAAGGACCTGTTCGAGAAGTCCCACAACGGCGTGCGCCTGGGCTTCATGTCCTTCTTCGTGAAGGCGGCGACCGAAGCACTCAAGCGCTTCCCGGCGGTCAACGCCTCGATCGACGGCAGCGACATCGTTTACCACGGCTACGCGGACGTCGGCGTTGCCGTTTCCAGCGACCGTGGCCTGGTGGTGCCGGTTCTGCGTAACGCCGAGCTGATGAGCCTGGCTGAAATCGAAGGCGGCATCGCCACCTTCGGCAAGAAAGCCCGTGACGGCAAGCTGTCCATCGACGAGATGACCGGCGGCACCTTCACCATCACTAACGGTGGTACTTTCGGTTCGATGATGTCGACCCCGATCGTCAACCCGCCACAAGCCGCGATCCTGGGTATGCACAACATCATCCAGCGTCCTATGGCGATCAACGGTCAAGTCGTGATCCGCCCGATGATGTACCTGGCCCTGTCTTACGATCACCGCCTGATCGACGGTAAAGAAGCCGTGACGTTCCTGGTCACCATCAAGAACCTGCTGGAAGACCCGGCTCGCCTGCTGCTGGATATCTAAAAAGCAGCTGCACGTCGCACGTTGCAAGCCCCACGCTCGACGGGCTTCAACGTGCGGCTTGCAGCTTCTAGCTTGCTCCTAAAAGGGAACCTTTTATGACACAGAAATTTGACGTTGTAGTGATTGGCGCCGGCCCTGGCGGCTACGTTGCCGCCATCAAGGCTGCGCAACTGGGCCTCTCGACTGCGTGCATCGAAAAATACACCGACAAGGAAGGCAAACTGGCCCTGGGCGGTACGTGCCTGAACGTGGGTTGCATTCCTTCCAAGGCGCTGCTGGACAGCTCCTGGAAATTCCACGAAGCCCAAGACGGTTTTGCCATCCACGGTATCAGCCACGCTGGCGTGACCATGGACGTGCCAGCGATGGTCGGCCGCAAGGCCAACATCGTTAAAGGCCTGACCTCCGGCGTTGCCACCTTGTTCAAGGCCAACGGCGTTACTTCGATCCAGGGCCACGGCAAACTGCTGGCGGGCAAGAAGGTTGAAGTCACCAAGCCTGACGGTTCGGTTGAAGTCATCGAAGCCGAAAACGTGATCCTGGCGCCAGGTTCGCGTCCAATCGACATCCCGCCTGCTCCAGTGGACAAGAACGTGATCGTTGACTCCACCGGCGCCCTGGAATTCCAGGCTGTGCCTAAGCGTCTGGGCGTGATCGGTGCTGGCGTGATCGGCCTGGAACTGGGTTCGGTATGGTCCCGCCTGGGCGCCGAAGTGACCGTTCTGGAAGCCTTGGACACGTTCCTGCTGGCTGCCGACACCGCGGTGTCCAAAGAAGCGCTGAAAACCCTGACCAAACAAGGTCTGGACATCAAGCTGGGCGCACGCGTGACCGGTTCCAAGGTCAACGGCGAAGAAGTAGTGGTGACCTACACCGACAAGGATGGCGAACAGACCATCACTTTCGACAAGCTGATCGTAGCCGTGGGTCGCCGTCCAGTGACCACCGACCTGTTGGCTGCCGACAGCGGCGTGAACATGGACGAGCGTGGTTTCATCCACGTTGACGACCACTGCGCTACCACCGTTCCAGGCGTCTACGCCATTGGTGACGTGGTGCGCGGCATGATGCTGGCGCACAAAGCGTCCGAAGAAGGCATCATGGTTGTCGAGCGCATCAAGGGTCACAAGACCCAGATGAACTACGACCTGATCCCGTCGGTTATCTACACCCACCCGGAAATTGCATGGGTCGGTAAAAACGAACAACAGTTGAAAGCTGAAGGCGTTGAAGTTAACGTCGGCACCTTCCCGTTTGCCGCCTCTGGCCGTGCCATGGCAGCGAACGACACCGGTGGTTTCGTCAAAGTCATCGCTGATGCCAAGACTGACCGCGTATTGGGCGTCCACGTGATTGGCCCAAGCGCTGCAGAACTGGTTCAGCAGGGCGCTATCGGTATGGAATTCGGCACCAGTGCCGAGGACCTGGGCATGATGGTCTTCTCCCATCCGACCCTGTCCGAAGCGTTGCACGAAGCGGCGTTGGCGGTGAATGGCGGCGCCATCCACATCGCCAACCGCAAGAAGCGCTAAGCGAGATAATAAGAAACCACGGCGGTTGCCCGTCGTGAGCCTTGCGCGCAAGACTCACCGCGGAATGTCCGCCGGACGCAGTCTTGCGCAGTGATCCCACCCAGGGCCGAGGCTTTTGGTGGTTTGACTGCGCGAGCAGCAGTCACAGGTGGTGCGGCACCCCTAGTGCAGCACCGAATGCGCAGTACCTAACGAAGACGGTAATAAGCATGAATCTTCACGAGTATCAGGGTAAGCAGCTGTTCGCTGAATACGGCCTGCCAGTATCCAAGGGTTACGCAGTAGACACCCCGGAAGCAGCAGCAGAAGCTTGCGACAAAATCGGCGGCACTGAGTGGGTTGTTAAAGCCCAGGTTCACGCCGGTGGTCGCGGTAAAGCGGGCGGCGTTAAGCTGGTTCGCAGCAAAGAAGACGCCAAGGCCTTCGCACAGCAGTGGCTGGGCAAGCGTCTGGTGACTTACCAGACTGACGCCAATGGCCAACCAGTCACCAAGATCCTGGTTGAATCGTGCACTGATATCGCTAAAGAGCTGTACCTGGGCGCTGTCGTTGACCGTTCGAGCCGTCGCATCGTGTTCATGGCTTCCACCGAAGGTGGCGTGGACATCGAGAAAATCGCTCACGAAACCCCAGAAAAAATTCTGAAGGCCGCCATCGATCCACTGGTTGGCGCTCAGCCATTCCAGGGTCGCGAGCTGGCTTTCCAGCTGGGCCTGGAAGGCAAGCAAGTTGCCCAGTTCGCCAAGATCTTCGTAGGTCTGGCCAAACTGTTCCAGGATCACGATCTGGCCCTGCTGGAAGTGAACCCGCTGGTGATCAAGGCTGATGGCGATCTGCACTGCCTGGATGCCAAGATCAACATCGACGCCAACGCCATGTACCGTCAGCCTAAACTGAAGACTTTCCACGATCCGTCGCAAGACGATCCGCGCGAAGCGCACGCTGCCAAGTTCGAACTGAACTACGTAGCACTGGAAGGCAACATCGGCTGCATGGTAAACGGCGCTGGCCTGGCCATGGGCACCATGGACATCGTCAACCTGCACGGCGGCAAGCCAGCCAACTTCCTGGACGTGGGCGGCGGTGCGACCAAAGAGCGCGTGACCGAAGCGTTCAAGATCATCCTGTCCGACTCCAACGTCGCAGCAGTACTGGTCAACATCTTCGGCGGCATCGTTCGTTGCGACATGATTGCCGAAGGCATCATCGGTGCAGTGAAAGAAGTCGGCGTTAAAATCCCGGTGGTTGTTCGCCTTGAAGGTAACAACGCTGAGCTGGGCGCTAAAGTACTGGCAGAAAGCGGTTTGAACATCATCGCGGCTACCAGCCTGACCGACGCTGCTCAACAAGTTGTCAAAGCTGCGGAGGGCAAATAATGAGCGTCCTGATCAATAAAGACACCAAAGTTATCTGCCAGGGTATTACCGGTTCGCAAGGTAGTTTCCACACCCAGCAAGCCATCGAATACGGCACCAAGATGGTTGGCGGCGTAACGCCAGGCAAAGGCGGCACCGAGCACCTGGGCCTGCCCGTGTTCAACACCGTGAAAGACGCTGTAGCTGCCACTGGCGCCACCGCCAGCGTGATCTACGTTCCAGCACCTTTTTGCAAAGACTCGATCCTGGAAGCAGCCTTTGGCGGCATCAAGCTGATCGTGTGCATCACCGAAGGCATTCCTACCCTGGACATGCTGGACGCTAAGGTTAAGTGCGACGAGCTGGGTGTTACCCTGATCGGCCCTAACTGCCCAGGCGTGATCACCCCAGGCGAATGCAAGATCGGCATCATGCCAGGTCACATTCACTTGCCAGGTAAAGTCGGTATCGTTTCCCGTTCCGGCACCCTGACCTACGAAGCTGTGAAGCAGACCACTGACGCCGGTTTCGGTCAGTCGACTTGCGTCGGCATCGGCGGTGACCCGATCCCAGGCTCCAACTTCATCGACATCCTGAAGCTGTTCCAGGAAGACCCGAAGACCGAAGCGATCGTGATGATCGGTGAGATCGGCGGTTCGGCTGAAGAAGAAGCGGCTGCCTACATCAAGGCACACGTGACCAAGCCAGTTGTTTCCTACATCGCTGGTGTGACTGCCCCTGCGGGCAAGCGCATGGGCCATGCGGGCGCAATCATCTCTGGCGGCAAAGGCACTGCAGACGAGAAATTCGCTGCACTGCAAGACGCAGGCGTTAAAACCGTGCGTTCGCTGGCAGACATCGGCAAGGCCCTGGCCGAGCTGACAGGTTGGGCGGTCAAGTAAGCCTCGCGCTTAACTGACGCTTCATCCCACAAAGGCCACCTTCGGGTGGCCTTTGTGCTTTCTGGCATTGCCTCAAGCCCGCCTGCGCTTTGGCACGGGATTCCTATTAGATATAAGAACGCGACACTGAAATGTCGCGAATCGGACAGTTTGCCCCCTAACAGTGCGTTCGACCGCCAATTTCTGTACGCTAGCCGCCTCTTTATGCGTCCGCAGCCCACAAGGCCGTCGCGCGCTAGACAGGTCGGCCCCCATCAGGGCCGGCAGTATTTCCCTCATCCATAGGGAAGCCCTCTCTAAATTCCGATTCAGCAGTGTGGTATTTCCTCAAATGAAAGTGTTGAAAAGCCAGGACATCCTGGCGCTGGGTTTTATGACCTTTGCCCTGTTCGTGGGTGCTGGCAACATCATCTTCCCGCCGATCGTGGGTTTGCAGTCCGGTCCACATGTGTGGATCGCCGCACTGGGCTTTCTGATCACCGCCGTCGGCCTGCCCGTTGTGACCGTGATCGCGCTGGCCAAGGTCGGCGGTGGCATGGACGCACTGAGCAGCCCCATCGGCAAGATCGCCGGCGGCGTGCTGGCAGCGGCGGCTTACCTGGCGGTCGGGCCGTTGTTCGCCACCCCGCGTACCGCGACGGTGTCCTTTGAAGTCGGCCTGGCGCCCCTGACCGGCGAAAGCCCGCTGGCGCTGTTTCTGTACAGCTCCGTGTACTTTTTGCTGGTGTTCTTCATTTCCCTGTACCCCGGCCGTTTGCTGGACACCGTGGGCCGCTTTCTGGCGCCGTTGAAGATCATTGCCCTGGCAGTGTTGGGTATTGCGGCCTTTGCCTTGCCGGCCGGTGACGTGGGTGTCGCCACCCCTGAGTACGTGGCCGCGCCGTTTTCCCAGGGCTTCATCAATGGTTACCTGACCATGGATACGCTGGGCGCGCTGGTGTTCGGTATCGTGATCGTCAACGCCATTCGCTCCCGTGGCGTCGAGTCGCCCCAGTTGATCACCCGTTACGCGATCATCGCCGGATTGATTGCTGGGGTAGGTCTGGCGCTGGTGTACATCAGCCTGTTCCGCCTCGGCTCCGGCAGCCATGAAGTGGCAGTGGGTGCCACCAACGGCGCCGCCGTGTTGCATGCCTACGTTCAGCACACCTTTGGTTCGCTGGGCAGCGGCTTTCTTGCCGTACTGATTTCCCTGGCGTGCCTGGTGACGGCGGTGGGCCTGACCTGCGCCTGTGCGGAATACTTCAGCCGCGTACTGCCACTGTCCTACAAGACGCTGGTAATTATCCTGGCAGTGTTTTCGCTGGTGGTGTCCAACTTGGGCCTGACCAAGCTCATCGCGTTTTCTATTCCGGTGCTCACCGCGATCTACCCGCCGTGCATCGTGCTGGTGGCCTTGAGCTTCTGCAAAGGTTTCTGGCAGGAGCAGGGGCGTATCGTTGGGCCCGTGATGTTGGTGTCGTTCATCTTCGGTTGCATCGACGCGCTCAAAGGGGCTGACCTGGCGGGCTGGATGCCGGGGCCCCTGGCGACCCTGCCGTTGAGTGAGCAAGGCCTGGCGTGGCTGGTGCCTTCGGTGATGACCCTGGTGATTGCGGTCGTTATTGACCGTGCCCTGGGCAAGCGCAGCGAAGCCCTCGCTTAATACCGGGTATTTGCACCGCTACTCCAATGCCCCGGCTTACAAGGCGCGGGGCATTTTTTATGGGCGTGCTTGGCAGGCCCTGTAAAAAACACCCGACAAACAAAAACCCGCACTTGGCGGGTTTTTGTTTTAGAGCACGGCGATTAACTTGCCGTCATCAAGCCGTGAGACTCAAGAACCGGTAGCGGGCGCTGCTTCTTTTGCTGCGGCTTCGTTCGATTCTTGCTGGGCTTTGGCAGCTTCGGCGTTTTCTTTTGCGGCGTCGTTCACTTTATCCTGAGCTTCGCTCATTTTTTGTTGAGCTTGTTCAGCGTGTTGGTTCGCATCCTGAGCTTTGTCCTCGGATTTTTTATCGCAGGCGGCGAGGCCAAGGGCAGCGGCCAACATCAAGGAAACAGCTAAAGTCTTGCGCATGGGGTGTTTCTCCTTATTGAAGATATCTACTGGCATTTTGAGCCCGTGCCCTGCGCTTAGTTCATTTTATCCCTCAGATATATAAGACGTTTCTAAGGGGAACTTTCGTTCCGGTTACATACTCCCCCAAGCCTTCACACTAATAAGAGTCTTTGACGAATGACCGAAAACCCTCTTTTCGCCCGTGCCACACGCTTTATATCAGCCATGCGTCATTGCCAGGTGCTGGGCATTCAGGTGCACGCCGCCAGCGAGGCAGGCATGACGCTGGTGTTGCCCTATGGCGCCCATCTTGTGGGGGACCAACAGAGCGGTGTGATCCACGGCGGTGCACTGACCTCATTGATGGACACCGCCTGCGGCCTGTCCACCTTGTGCGTGCTACCGGAGTTCGAGGTGTGTCCTACGCTCGACCTGCGCGTGGATTACATGCACCCGGCTGAACCGCACCAGCCGGTGTTTGGGTTCGCCGAGTGCTATCGCCTTACCCGTGAGGTAATTTTTGCGCGTGGCTTTGCCTACCAGGACGATCCGCAGCAGCCGATCGCCCATGTCGTGGGTACGTTCATGCGCCTGGGCAAGCGGACCAAAGGTACGCAAGGAGTGCGGGCATGACTCATCAATTCAAGACCCGTCTGCAACAAGCCCATGCCCGGGGCAACTATGAAGCGGTGCTCAACCTTATCCCCTATGCCCGGCTGATCGGCCTTGAGTGCACGCGCCAGGGCGACGAGCTGCTGTTTCGCCTGCCGGCCCGCCCAGACAACATTGGCAACCCCACATTGCCTGCGCTGCATGGCGGCGTCATCGCAGGGTTCATGGAGTTGTCGGCTGCGCTGCACCTGCAAGTGTTGACCGGCTCGCCGCACGTGCCGAAGATCATCGACTTTTCCCTGGATTACCTGCGTGCTGGCCAGCTTCGCGACACCTACGCCAAGTGCCAGGTGTGGCGCCAGGGGCGGCGGGTGGCAAACGTGGCAATCACGGCCTGGCAAAGCACCGAGGCCGAGCCGATCGCCACCGCGCGTGCACATTTCAAGATCGAAGAAATAGCCGGCCCTTGAAATCCCGCGCCGAGGCCCCACTTTGATGACAACCCGCCGCCGCCCTTGAGGGCGCGGCCACTGCCATCCAATTGGAGTTTGATGACCATGAGTGTGGAAACTCAAAAGGAAACCCTGGGCTTCCAGACCGAGGTGAAGCAACTGCTGCACCTCATGATCCATTCGCTGTATTCCAACAAGGAAATTTTCCTTCGCGAATTGATCTCGAACGCCTCTGACGCGGTCGACAAATTACGTTTTGAAGCCCTCTCCCAGCCTGAGTTGCTGGAAGGTGGCGCCGAACTGAAAATCCGCGTGAGCTTCGACAAAGACGCCAAGACCGTCACCCTCGAAGACAACGGTATCGGCATGAGCCGTGACGATGCGATCACCCACCTGGGCACCATCGCAAAATCCGGTACTGCCGACTTCATGAAGAACCTGTCGGGCGACCAAAAGAAAGACTCCCACCTGATCGGCCAGTTTGGCGTGGGCTTCTATTCGGCCTTCATCGTGGCCGACAAGGTTGAAGTGTTCAGCCGTCGTGCCGGCCTGGCGGCGGGCGAGGGCGTGCACTGGTCCTCCAAAGGCGAGGGCGAGTTCGAAATCGCCACTGTCGACAAGGCAGACCGCGGCACTCGCATCGTGCTGCACCTGAAATCGGGTGAAGACGAGTTCGCCGATGGCTGGCGCCTGCGCAACGTCATCAAGAAGTACTCCGATCACATCGCCCTGCCTATCGAATTGCCGAAAGAACAAGCGGCTGCCGAAGGCGAAGAGGCCCCGGCCCAGGAATGGGAAGTGGTCAACCGCGCGAGCGCCTTGTGGACCCGTCCTCGTACCGACGTCAAGGAAGAGGAATACCAGGAGTTCTACAAACACATCGCCCACGACTACGAAAACCCGCTGAGCTGGAGCCACAACAAGGTCGAAGGCAAGCTGGAATACAGCTCGCTGCTCTACGTACCGGCCCGTGCCCCGTTCGACCTGTACCAGCGTGAAGCGCCGAAGGGCCTGAAGCTGTACGTGCAGCGCGTGTTCGTGATGGACCAGGCCGAATCGTTCCTGCCGCTGTACCTGCGCTTTATCAAGGGCGTGGTCGACTCCAATGACCTGTCGCTGAACGTGTCGCGGGAAATCCTGCAAAAAGACCCGATCATCGACTCAATGAAGTCGGCGCTGACCAAGCGTGTCCTCGACATGCTGGAAAAACTGGCCAAGAACGAGCCTGAGCACTACAAAGGCTTCTGGAAGAACTTCGGCCAGGTCATGAAAGAAGGCCCGGCGGAAGACTTCGCCAACAAGGAAAAAATCGCCGGCTTGCTGCGTTTTGCCTCGACTCAAGGTGAAGACGGTGAGCAAGTGGTGGCCCTGGCCGAGTACTTGGCCCGTGCCAAGGAAGGTCAGGACAAGATCTACTACCTGACCGGTGAAACCCACGCCCAGGTCAAGAACAGCCCGCACCTGGAAGTCTTCCGCAAGAAAGGCATCGAAGTGCTGCTGCTCACCGACCGTATCGACGAGTGGCTGATGAGCTACCTCACCGAGTTCGACGGCAAGAACTTTGTCGACGTGGCGCGTGGCGACCTGGACCTGGGCAACCTGGATTCGGAAGAAGACAAGAAGGCGGCCGAAGAAGTGGCCAAGGCCAAAGAAGGCCTGGTTGAGCGCATCAGGACCGCCTTGGGCGATGCTGTCAGCGAAGTGCGGGTTTCGCATCGTCTGACCGACTCCCCGGCGATTCTGGCCATCGGTGAGCAGGACCTGGGCCTGCAGATGCGTCAGATCCTTGAGGCTAGCGGCCAGAAAGTACCGGACTCCAAGCCGATCTTCGAATTCAACCCGGCTCACCCGCTGATCGAGAAACTCGATGGCGAGCAGAGCGAAGAGCGTTTTGGCGACCTGTCGCACATCCTCTTCGACCAGGCGGCCCTGGCGGCCGGCGACAGCCTGAAAGACCCGGCGGCGTATGTGCGCCGGTTGAACAAGCTGTTGGTTGAACTGTCGGTTTAACACCGTTGTAAGAAAACCCCGCTTCGGCGGGGTTTTTTGTTCTCGTGCGACTCAACTGGAGTGAATGATGAGCCAAGTCACAGTACGTTCCGTGGTCTATCAGCTTGATGGCCAGCCTTATGAAAGCCGTCTGGTGTTTGACGCCGCTCATCAGGGGCCATTGCCTGGGTTGTTGATGGCGCCAAACTGGATGGGTGTGAGTGCGGGCGCTGAACAGATCGCCAAAAGCGTGGCCGCCAAGGGCTACGTGGTGCTGCTGGCCGACTTGTACGGGCAAGGTGTTCGCCCTGCCAATGGTGACGAGGCGGGGGCGGCGATGATGCCGTTGAAAAATGACCGGGCACTGCTGCGCAAGCGTATGCAAGTGGCGTTCGAGCAGTTGCAAGGGCAGGCGGACGCGGCGGTGGATACATCCAGGCTGGCCTCGTTCGGCTTCTGCTTTGGCGGGTGCTGCGCCCTGGAACTGGCCCGTAGCGGTGCGCCATTGAAAGCCGCCGTTTCGTTCCACGGCTCGCTCGACACGCCAAACCCGGCCGACGCCAAAAACATTAAAGGGTCTGTGCTGGTACTGCACGGCGCTTCTGACCCGCTAGTGGCCAAAGAGCAACTGCCAGCGTTTGAGGACGAAATGAACGCTGCCCAGGTGGACTGGCAACTGCTCAGCTACGGCGGCGCCGTGCATTCGTTCACTGACCCGCACGCCAATGTGCCAGGCAAAATGATGTACGACGCCAAGACCTCGGCGCGGGCGTTCCAGTCGATGCACAACCTGCTGGACGAAGTGTTCAAAGGCTGACGCGTTCAGCACAGGCCTGCCCGCCGTCACGCGTGAATGTGGGCAGGCCTGTGTCAGCTAACGCACGGGCAACTCGATGCGCTCCTGTTCGCCCGGCACCGTTGGCCAATCCCCGGCCGCCCAGCGCTGGCGCGCCTGTTCGATCAGCGCCGCATCGCTGGCGACGAAATTCCAGTTGACCCTGCGAGGCCCATCCAGCGCCGCGCCGCCGAGTATCACCAGGTGGCATTCGCTCTCGGCGAACAGCGACAGGCTCTGACCCTTTGGCAACACCACCAGGCTGTGCAGTTCCAGCGGTTCGCCCTCCAGTTGCGCGTCGCCCGCCAGTACATACACCGCGCGCTCCTCATGCTCGTCAGGAATCAACAGGGTGGTTGCCGTCTGCATCTGCACCTCGGCGTACAGCGTGGGCGACAACACCGGCACCGGTGATTCCAGGCAGAAGCCGTTCCCGGCAATCAGGCGGATCTGCACGCCCAGGCTGTCACTGACCGGCAGGCTGGCGGCAGGGTGATGACTGTAATGGCCCAGCCCTTGTTCGTGAGCCCTGGGGGAGGCCAGCCACACTTGCAGGCCGTGCAGGCTGAAACCGTGGGCCTTGAGCGCGTCGGGTGTGCGTTCCACATGGGCGATGGCCGCGCCTGCGGTCATCCAACTGACATCGCCCGCCCGCACGACCTGTTCGGAACCCAGGCTGTCCTTGTGCAGTACTTCGCCTTCAAGCAGGTAGGTGAGGGTGGACAGGCCGATATGGGGATGTTGGCGGATATTCATGCCGCTGCCCGGTGCGTAGCGGGTTGGCAGCATGTGGTCGAAGAACACAAACGGGCCCACCGCACGGCAATCCCGTGAGGGGATCGGGCGCAGAATCGGCTGGCCTTCAACGTCTTCGGGGCGGGGGCGAATTACGAGGGGCATGGTGCATCCCTGTCTAAGCGGGAAAGGCCTGAGCATAACCCGCTTGGCAGGGGCAGTGACCGATTGGTTGAGGGCACCTTCTGAAAGCCGCGTTTGAATCGTGACCTCAGCGCTGGTCATCAGCGTGCCCACGCGTGTTCTTTGTCTTTTGCGGCAGAACCCACGTAGGCCGTTTGCGGTCTATGCTGACTGACTCTCGTCGAGGTGTTACCTGTGCCCAGCGCTCGCCTGAATATTGCCCTGTTTCTGACCATGACCAGCCTTGCCGCGCAGGCACGGGAGTATGTCTACAGCGATGCCCACCTGCACTATGTCGACTTTTTCCAGGAGTCGGCGGGTATGGACGCGTTACTGCAGGCCATGGCCGACAACCGTATCGACCACGCGATGATTTCTGGTATCACAGTGGCCAAGAAGTGGCACGAAGATGAACCCAAGCGCCCACGTTATTACGCGGGCGATGATGCTGATGTCTATTGGTACAGCGCCACGGATATCTTCGTCGCCGATGCGGTAAAAAAGCTTACGGCCGAACAGCGCCAGCACTTTCACCCGTTCCTGAGCGGCTTCAACCCCGGTGACAAGAACTCCGTGGCCCATATACAGCGCATGCTCGACCTTAACCCGGGGGTGTGGCAGGGCATCGGTGAGGTCTTTACCCGGCACGACGACCTGACGGCCCTGACCGCCGGTGACACACCCAGAGCCAATAGCGAAGCCATGACCCGGGTGTATCACCTGGCAGCCGAAAACGATTTGCCGGTCATGGTGCATTCCAACATCACGTCCAAACGTGAGAAAAACCCGCTGTACCTGGCAGAGATGGAAGAGCCCCTGCGTGATCATCCACACACCCGGTTTATCTGGGCGCATGCGGGCACCAGCATTGAGATCCACCGCCACCAGACGCAGATGGAGTTTTTGCTGCCCACGCTGACCCGAATGCTTGAGCGTTACCCCAACCTCTACATCGACCTGTCCTGGAGCGTGCTCACGCCTTATTTGCTCGATGAAGCGGGCGTGCCGCGTTCGGAGTGGGTGGCTCTGGTGGAGCGCTTCCCGGAGCGCTTCATGCTGGGGTCGGATGTGGTCGGGCGATTCGGCAAGCTGGGTAAGGAAATGCGCGGCTTTGATCCCTTCCTCGATGCATTGCCCGAAGCGGTGGCCAGGAAGGTCGCGCGGGATAACTTCCTGGCGATCTTGCCCAAGGGCACGCGGCAGGCACCGGACAACTAGGCCGCCAACAAAAACGCCCCGAACCAGTCGGGGCGTTTTCATGGCATCAAGCGCGGGGTCTTACTGACCCTGCCAGCGTTTCAGTACCAGGGTGGCGTTGGTGCCACCAAAGCCGAAGCTGTTGCTCATGACGGTGTCGATCTTTGCATTTTCACGGGTCTTGGTCAGGATCGGCATGTCGGCCACTGCCGGATCCAGTTCTTCGATGTTGGCGGAGCCGGCCATGAAGCCGCCTTCCATCATCAGCAGGCAGTAGATCGCTTCGTGAACACCGGCGGCGCCCAGGGAGTGGCCCGACAGACTCTTGGTCGAGCTGATGGCCGGAGCCTTGTCGCCAAAGACCGCACGCACGCCTTCCATTTCCTTGGAGTCGCCAACGGGCGTCGAGGTGCCGTGGGTGTTCAGGTAGTCGATCGGGGTGTCCACGGTCGCCATGGCCATCTGCATGCAGCGGATGGCGCCTTCACCGCTTGGCGCAACCATGTCGTAGCCATCGGAAGTGGCGCCGTAGCCGACGATTTCCGCGTAGATCTTCGCGCCACGGGCCAGGGCGTGTTCCAGCTCCTCGACCACGACCATGCCGCCACCACCGGCGATGACGAAACCGTCACGCTTGGCGTCGTAGGCACGGGAGGCTTTTTCCGGGGTTTCGTTGTACTGGGTCGACAGCGCGCCCATGGCGTCGAACAGGAACGACTGGCTCCAGTGTTCTTCTTCACCGCCACCGGCAAACACGATGTCTTGCTTGCCCAGTTGGATCTGCTCGACAGCGGTGCCGATGCAGTGAGCACTGGTGGCGCACGCCGACGAGATCGAGTAGTTCACGCCCTTGATCTTGAATGGCGTGGCCAGGCAGGCGGAAACGGTGCTGCCCATGGTCCGCGTGACGCGGTAGGGGCCCACGCGTTTCACGCCTTTTTCGCGCAGGATGTCCAGCGCTTCCATCTGGTTGAGGGTCGACGCGCCACCAGAGCCTGCGATCAGGCCGGTGCGTACGTTGGACACCTGGTCTTCGCTGAGGCCCGAGTCCTTGATGGCATCCTGCATCGCGAGGTAGGCGTAAGCGGCTGCGTGACCGACGAAACGATAGATCTTGCGGTCGATCAGTTCTTCAAGGTTCAGGTCGATGGAACCGGCAACCTGGCTACGCAGGCCCTTTTCGGCATATTCCGGGTTGAAGCGGATGCCGGGGCGGCTAGCACGCAGGTTAGCGGAGACGGTCTCTTTGTCATTGCCCAGGCACGAAACGATGCCCAGACCAGTGATAACGACGCGGCGCATGCGGATAACCCTTAAAAGTTGTCAGTGGAAGTGAACACGCCGACCCGAAGGCCTTCGGCGGTGTAGATTTCGCGACCGTCGACAGTCACCGAACCATCGGCAATGGCCAGGTTCAGCTTGCCCTTGAGGACGCGCTTGATTTGAATGTTGTAGGTGACTTTCTTGGCGGTAGGCAGCACCTGGCCAAAGAACTTCACTTCGCCCGAACCCAGGGCGCGGCCGCGGCCTGGCAGGCCTTGCCAGCCCAGATAAAAACCGACCAGTTGCCACATGGCATCAAGGCCCAGGCAGCCCGGCATCACCGGGTCACCTTCAAAATGGCAGGCGAAGAACCACAGGTCCGGCGTGATATCCAGCTCGGCGACCAATTCACCTTTGCCGTACTTGCCGCCCTCTTCGCTGATATGGGTGATGCGATCCACCATCAGCATGTTGGGGGCGGGCAGTTGCGCGTTACCTGGGCCGAACAGCTCACCGCGACTGCAGCGCAGCAGGTCTTCCCGGGTAAAGGCGTTTTGTTTGGTCATGCGAGCTCCTCAATAATCCATGCGGCAGGGCAGGGCAAATCTTCCCGACCGACTGAAGCGTTCATGCCTCACATCGGCAGCCTACACATAGACTATTGCGTTGTAGTGAAAGTCACAGCGTTCAAGGACGTCAATGTACACTTGTGCACTGAAATTTTAAACCGGGCCGTTTTACGGCCTCATTCGGGTGCCTAAGACTGCCGTAATTTCGTCTTTCACGCCAGTCGCAAGTGCCTCATGACCGCCATCTACTGCACCCAACGCTGTAGGATTTGCTGTAAATCGGTGCGTTTAAACGGCTTGGCCAGGTAATCGTTCATACCGGCGGCCAGGCAGGCCTCGCGGTCGCCCTGCAAGGCGTTGGCGGTCAGGGCGATAATCGGCAGGTCGGCGCAGCCCGGCAACTGGCGAATCTGTCGCGTGGCCTCGTAGCCGTCGATGCCCGGCAGGCGGCAGTCCATCAGGATCACGGTAAAAATCAGGCTTTCGGCGCTGCGAATCGCTTCGGCGCCGTCGGTGGCGATACTCACCTCAAACCCCAGGCTGCGCAGCATGGCCTCGACCACGGTGCGGTTAACCGGGTTGTCTTCCACCAGCAATACATTGCGTCCCTCGCCGGCGCCGGCCTTGCCGTCGGTGTCCGGGGCGGTCACGGGCAAGCTGTGCTGGTAGATCGCCAGGGGGATTTCCAGGGTAAACACCGAGCCTTCGCCTTCTTCGCTCTGCGCCCGCAGGGTGCCGCCCATGCGTTCGGCCAGGGTGCGGGCGATCGGCAGGCCCAGCCCGGTGCCGCCGTAACGCCTGGAAATGGAGCTGTCGGCCTGCTGGAACGCATTGAACATCAGTTCCAGGCTTTCCTTTGAAATACCGATGCCGCTGTCACGCACGGTGCAGGTGAACCACAGCAGTTCATGGTCCAGCGTCTGCCAGTGGGGCTCGATCGTCACGCCTCCACGTTCGGTGAACTTCAGGGCATTGCCGATCAGGTTCACCAGGATTTGCCGGATCCGTGTCGGATCGCCCTGTACCTGCAAGGCCCCCACGCTTTGCGGCAGCAGCAGCGTCAGTGCCAGCTCCCGTTGCTGGGCGGCGTGCTGGAACGCCTGGGCACAGTTGTTGATCAACTCCACCAGGTCAAACGGAATGTGCTCCAGTTCCAGGGCCGAGCGTTCGATACGTGAGAAATCGAGAATGTCGTTGATGACCTTGAGCAAATGCTCGGTGGACTCGGACGCCAGCGCCGCGTACTCGGTCTGCTCCTCGGTCATGTCGGTGGTTTCCAGCAACTGCAGCATGCCCAATACGCCGTTCATCGGGGTGCGCAGTTCATGGCTCATCATGGCCAGGAAGTCGGACTTGGCATTGTTGGCCTGCTCGGCTTCTTCGCGGGTCTGGATCAACTGGGCCATGGCCTGTTGCTGTTCCCGGCTGGCCTGGTGCAGGCCATCGGCCAGGTTATTGATATGGCGCGACAGGTCGCCCAGCTCCGAGTCATCGACGATAGGTAGCGGTGTCTTGTAATCGCCTTGTTGAATCGCCTTGACCGCATTACCCATGGCGCTGATGGGCTGCGACAGGCTGGCCGACAGGCGCCGCGCCAGCAAAAAGGTAAACAGCAGGGCGAACAGCGCCAGAATCCCCGCCTTGAACAGGATCTCTTGCTGACGATGGCTGAAGGCGTCATTGGACATGCCGACGATCACCCGGCCCAGGTAATCGGCGCGGGGCGCCTTGGGTTCGGTGATGTTGTCCTGGAAAAAGTCATTGCCCAGCTGGATGTGCTGCAAGCGGATCGGCGCCTGGAACACTTTGACCGACAGCGAACGGTCATGCTTGTCCGAGGGTTGCTCCACATACACCAGGATATTTTCGGTGCTGTCCTGAATCTCCAGAAAGCGCACGTGCGGGGTGGCCAGGGTGGCGCGCAGCAGGCTTTCAAGCACGTCGTTGTTGCCTGAGATCACGCCGTACTCGGTGGCCGGTGCCAGTTGGTTGGCGATCAACTGGCCGGTGTGGTCCAGCTCCTGGCGCAAGTCCTGGAGGCGCACGAAGGTAAAGAAGCTGATCAACAACAGTGTCAGCAACAGCGCCGGGCCCAGGGTGATGAGCTGGGTGCGGGTGTTGATGTCCCAACGGCGACGAAAGATCATGGGCGTTGTTCTCCTTCGGCCAGGCGTTCGGCGACGGTAGTTTCGTCGACCTGCTCAATGCCCAGCGAGCGTGCAACTTGCGGGTTGCCCGCGACTTTGAAGTGTTGCGGGTACAGCGAGCGCGGCCAGGTGGACGGTGAATGGTCCAGCAGGCGGTCGAGTACGTTCAGCCAGTCGGTCTGGTCGCTGTACGTGCTGGCCAGGCTGCCGGCCCGCACGAACCCGGCGTTGGGCCCCACCAGCGGCAACTGTTGGGCGTAGCTGCTGAGCAACAGGTTTTTCACGGTCTTGGGGTTGTACAGCTGGGGATCGTCCAGGCCCAGCAGCACATCGCTGTTCTTGAACAGGGTTTGCAGCGCGCGGCTGTCATTAATGTTGTCCCAGCGCTGTGACACGATCTCCAGGCCCAGGGGGGCGGCGTCTTTACGCAGCTCGCTGAGCAGGAACTCGCTGTCGAGGCCATAAAGCACGCCAATGCGACGTGCCTGCGGCAGGATGTTGCTGATCAGGCGCAGTTGGCGGTCGGGTGGCGGGTCGCTCCACAGCAGGCTGATTTTTGCTGGCACCGTGTCGCCCAGGCGCTGGCGTGCTTGCAGGCGGCTGATGCGCAAGACCAGGGTCGGCGGGCCCTGGACGTCTTGCAGGCGCCAGTCCAGGCCGGGCAAGTCCAGCAGGATCAAGCGGGTGGTGGCAGGCAGGTGCGCCGGTGTGGGGAGTTCTTGCAGCGGCGTGAACTTCACGCTGTCGTCGGGGCGCTGCTTGCTCAGGGCCTGTGCGAACGCCTGCACGCCGGGGCCATCTTCGGCGGCGGTCAGCAGAATATCAGCCGCCTGCACCGGCAGGCTGCACAGGGCCAGTGCCAACAAAAGGCAGCGCCGCCGGATCCGGGCGGCAAAGGGGAGGGTCATCCGTGACTGAGGGCGGTCCATGCTAGAACTCTAACTCCGCACTGAAGTAGAGGACGTGGCGCTGGTCATAGTTGTTGTCGGGCCAGGTGGTGGGCTGGTGGTCGAGGCGTTGTTGCAGCATGCCGGCCAGCTCCAGGTTGGCTTTGCCCAAGTGGATACGCTTGGCCACCCGCAGGTCGACCCGCTCGAAGCGATATTGGTTGAGGGCGTCGTCGCCATAGTAGAACACCGCGCTGGACCAGCCCTGGCCCCATTCGCGCATCCACCCGGCCGAGCCACTGTTGCGCGAGGTTTGGGCGCGGTCCAGCGGGTTGGTGGCGCTGGCATCCACGTAAGCATAGGTGAGCCGCACGCGGTCGGCGTCGCTCATGCGCCAGTCCAGCTGGGTTTCGGTGCCGGTAAACCGCGAGCTGTTGGCGTTACTGGCGATGTACTGGTTGTTGCGCAGCGGCTCGCTGATCATCTTGGTGATTTCGTCATAGAACAATTTGACGTCCACGCTCAGCCCGAAGTCGGCAAAAAAGCCGTTGTAGCCCAGCTCCCGCGAGCGCATCAGCTCTTTGTCGAGGTTGCCCGGGCCGCGGGTCACCACAAAGTATTGGCCGGAGTTCTGGCCATAGGCCGGGGAACTCAGGTTGGTGACGCGGTAGCTCCAGTTGACGTTGTTCTCGAACATGTCCGGAGAGCGGATAGCCTCCGAATACACCGCCCGCAGGCCGTGGCGCGGGTTGATCAGGTAGTTGACCGCCACCCGGGGCGTCAGCGAGTTGCCGCTCAGGTGGGTGTCTTCATACATGGCGCCGCCTTGCAGCAGCCAGTGTTCGCTGGCGCGCCACTCCAGTTGGCCGAACAGGCGCCAGGTATTGTCGTCCAGGGTGCCGTTGAAGTAGGTGTCGGAGTCGGCGCGGTCGTAGCGGTAATTCATGCCGGTGACCATGCGCAGGCTGTCGGACAGGCTCAAGGTGTCTTGCAGTTCCAGGTCGTAGCGGCTTTCGCGGGTGCTTTGGTTAATGTCGCCGCACACACTTTGGCTGGCGCCGTTGCGCCACTGGTCCAGCACCTGGTTGCCCAAGTCCTGTTCGGCCGCACTGCCGGGTGGCGCGCTGCCTTGGCTGTAGGTGTCCATGTGCCGCGCCAGTTGCTCGGCATAGTTGGGGTTGAGCTGCCAGAGCCGGGTCAGCTCGGGGCTGAACGAGACTTTGGCGTCGCAGGCCTTCCAGATCTGGCGACGGTCCCATTGCTGGGCAGAGCCTTGAATGTACAGGCTGTGATCGGGGTTGAACTCGATGTTCCAACGCAGCGAGCCGGCATAGTCCTTGGCAGAGACGTCGGAATTGTCGCCACCGTCGGTAATCCCTGCAAATACCGGCTTGTAGGTGTAGGGCCGCTGGTTTGTCCCTTCCTTGGCGCTCACCTGCCAGTCAATGCTTTGCTGCTGATTCAGGGTCTGGCTCACCGACAAACTGAAGCGGTTCAAGCGCCGACTGTCGCGGTAGTCGCCGCCGGCGGCGTTTTTGTCAAAACCGTCATCCTGCTGGCCGGACATCGACAGGCGCAAATCGCCGGTTTCCCAGCCCATGCCCTGGCTGGCATACCAGTCGTTGATCCCGCGCCCACCCTGGGTAATCTTCACCCGGGTGCCCTGGCTATTGGCTGGCGAGCGGGTGAGGATGTTGACCACCGCCATCAGGGCGTTGGCGCCGTAGCTGACCGTGTTGGGGCCACGAAAAACTTCGATGCGGTCGATGTCTTCGAGCGCCACCGGGATGTCGCTCCAGTCCACCGTGGCCAGGCCTGCGCGGTACACCGAGCGCCCGTCGATCAGCACTTGCATGCGTCGCGCGTTGCCGGCCTGGGTGCCGTGGTAGTTGATAGAGGCCTGGTTGCCGGTGGTGTAGCCGACCATCATCCCGGGCACCAGGCGCAGCAGCTCGGGAATATCCCGGGCACCGCTGGCCTTGATCAGTTCGCTGTCGATCACCGTCATGCTGCCGGGCACGGCGGCAGGCGACTGCTTGAGCCGGGTGGCGGTGAGCACCTGCGGCAGCGGCTGGCTGTCGAGGAACAAGTCGTCGGCCAGCAACGGGCCACTGCACAGCAACGCCAGAAAAAGGGATGAGCGGGGAGGAGGGCCCAAATACACGGCACGGCCTTGATAATTGCGGATAGCCGCCCATGTTAACTGAGGCGGGGCCTTTTGCCATTCGCTGTGCCGGGATTTACGTCACATAAACGTGGCATTTTCCGACAAAGCGCGGAATTTGCGCGGGGGCTGGCCGCAGGCGGGTCGCTCCGTATAATGCGGCCATCGCCACTGCTATGGATGAACGGATTGCATATGACTGAACAGCGCCCTATTGCGGTCCTGGGAGGCGGAAGTTTTGGTACCGCCGTGGCAAACCTGTTGGCCGAGAACGGCCATCAGGTGCGTCAATGGATGCGTGACCCCGAGCAGGCCGAGGCCATCCGGGTCAACCGGGAAAACCCCCGTTACCTCAAAGGCATCAAGATCCTGCCAGCGGTGGAGCCGGTCACCGACCTGCTGGCCACCTTGCAGGCGTGCGACCTGTGCTTCGTCGCCCTGCCATCCAGCGCCCTGCGCACGGTACTGGCGCCGCACGCCGAACAACTGGCGGGCAAGTGTCTGGTCAGCCTGACCAAGGGCATCGAAGCCCACACCTTCAAGCTGATGAGCGAGATCCTTCAAGACATCGCGCCCAAGGCGCGGATCGGCGTGCTGTCGGGCCCCAACCTTGCGCGCGAAGTGGCCGAGCATGCGTTGACCGCCACCGTGGTAGCCAGTGAAGACGAGGCCCTGTGTGAGCTCGTTCAGGCCGTGCTGCATGGCCGCACGTTTCGCGTGTATGCCAGCGCCGACCGGTTTGGCGTCGAGCTGGGCGGGGCGCTTAAAAACGTTTACGCGATCATCGCCGGCATGGCGGTGGCCCTGGGCATGGGGGAAAACACCAAGAGCATGCTGATCACCCGCGCCCTGGCCGAGATGACCCGTTTTGCGGTGAACCAGGGCGCCAACCCCATGACCTTTCTCGGCCTGGCCGGGGTGGGTGACCTGATCGTCACCTGTTCCTCGCCCAAGAGCCGCAATTACCAGGTGGGCTTCGCGCTGGGCCAGGGGTTGAGCCTGGAAGACGCGGTGGCGCGCCTGGGCGAGGTGGCGGAGGGGGTCAACACGCTTAAAGTGCTCAAGGCCAAGGCCCAGGAAGTGGGGGTGTACATGCCGCTGGTGGCCGGTTTGCATGCGATCCTGTTTGAAGGGCGCACACTGAACCAGGTCATCGAGCTGCTGATGCGTGCCGAGCCCAAGACCGACGTCGATTTTATTTCCACCAGTGGTTTCAATTGAGGAACACGGGATGAACGATCCGAAAACAGCCCCCAAATACGAGTCCATAGTCCTGCGGGTGCTGTGGATGCTGGTGTTCGCACTGGTGTGGCAAGTGGCACAGTTTCTGTTGGGCGCGCTGGTGCTGGTGCAACTGGTATACCGCCTGGTGTACGGCGCGCCGAACCTGGGCCTGATGAACGTTGGTGACAGCCTCAGCCAATTCCTGGCGCAGATTGGCCGTTTCGGCAGCTTCCACACCGAGCAAAAACCCTGGCCGTTCGCCGACTGGCCCGCCCCCCGCGCCCCGGAAGGCGAAGCTGCCCACAGCGTGCCGCCCGCACCGCACCCGGCGCGGGACGAGGAGCCCAAGCTATGACCCTGTGGGTGCTACGACACGGCGAAGCCGAAGGGCATGCCCGCACCGACGCCGAGCGCAACCTCACCGCCCATGGCCGTGAAGAGGTGCTGCGCAGCGCGGCCCGCCTGATCGGGCAGCCGCTGCACGCGATCATCGCCAGCCCGTATGTGCGGGCCCAGCAAACGGCGCACCTGGTGCGTGACGCGCTGGGTTTTGCCCCGCCGATTCGCACGGTGCCCTGGCTGACCCCCGACAGCAACCCGCTGCATGTACTGGATCAACTCGACACGGCCGACAGCATCTTGCTGGTCAGCCATCAGCCCTTGGTGGGCAGCCTGATCAGCCTGTTGCAGCACGGCCACCTGCGCCAGCCGCAGCCCATGAGCACCGCCAGCCTCGCCGAGCTGGACGGCGACTTCCCGTTGGCGGGGTTGATGAGCCTGGTGGGCGTAAAAAATCCTTAGGAATAATTTCTACGTTGTGTGTGATATTGACTGCCTCATACAACAAACAAGGACAGATGCATGAGCCTGTGGCGCACCCAACCCAATCTTGAGCAACTCAACGCCCTGCAGAAGAACACTATCGGTGAAGTGCTGGACATTCGCTTCGATAGTTTCGATGAGCAGTCCCTGACCGCCAGCATGGTGATCGACCACCGCACCCATCAACCCTACGGCCTGCTGCATGGCGGCGCTTCGGTGGTGCTGGCGGAAACCGTGGGCTCGATGGCCAGCTACCTGTGCATCGACGTCAGCAAGTTCTATTGCGTGGGCCTGGAAATCAACGCCAACCACCTGCGTGGCTTGCGCAGCGGGCGCGTAACCGCAGTGGCCACGCCGATTCACGTCGGGCGCACCACCCATGTGTGGGACATCCGCCTGACCAGCGACGAAGGCAAGGCCAGCTGTGTATCGCGCCTGACCATCGCCGTGGTGCCACTGGGCGAACAACCGCCGGCCCGCTAGGGATGGCGTGAGTGTCCTCTGTCCTGGCAGTTACGGTCGTTGCCGTGGTTGCCGGGGCTGGCGAGAATCAACGCTCTGTTTACAGTGATAGGGCCAGGTATGCCGCAGCACGTTTTTTTCGCTCACGCCAATGGGTTTCCGTCGGCGACCTACGGCAAATTGTTCGCCGCCCTGGCCCCCGAATACGCCGTCGCGCACTTGCCACAACACGGCCACGACCCCAGGTTTCCGGTGGATGACAACTGGCAGAACCTGGTGGACGAACTGATCCATCACCTCCAGCAACAGCCCGAACCCGTGTGGGGCGTGGGCCATTCGCTGGGCGGTGTGCTGCATTTGCACGCGGCCATGCGCTGCCCGCGGTTGTACCGTGGGGTGGTGATGCTCGACTCCCCGGTGTTCACCCGTGCCGACCGCTGGGTGATCCGTGCCGCCAAGCGCTTTGGCTTTATCGACCGCCTGACCCCGGCAGGGCGCACCCTGGGGCGTCGCGAGGAATTCGCCGACCTTGCGGCGGCGCGCCAGTATTTTGCCGGCAAGACCCTTTTTCGCGGTTTTGATCCCGATTGCTTCGACGCCTACCTGCAACATGGCTTGCAACCCAAGGGCGACCGCCTGCGCCTGCGTTTTGACCCGGCCACCGAAATCAGCATTTACCGGGGCGTGCCCCACACCAGCCCCGGCCAGGTCCGCCAGTTGTAAGTGCCGTTGGCGGTGGTGCGTGGCCAGCAGAGCCGGGTGGTGATGCGTCATCACACCAGCGGGGTAGGGCGCCTGCCCCACGGCGAAATGCTGAGCATGCCCGGCGGCCATATGTTTCCGCTTGAACGCCCGCAAGACACCGCCCGCTTGATCAAAAACCTCTTCGCTCGTTGGGAAGCCCGTTGCGCATGAACACACCGGTAGAAGAAGTGCGCCTGAGCCTGCCCCACATCGAGTTGGCGGCCCACCTGTTCGGACCGGAAAACGGCCTGCCCGTGATCGCCCTGCATGGCTGGTTGGACAACGCCAACAGCTTCGCCCGTTTGGCGCCCAAGCTTGAAGGCTTGCGCATCATCGCGCTGGACATGGCCGGTCACGGTCACTCGGCCCATCGGCCGGCCGGGGCCGGTTATGCGCTGTGGGATTACGTCCACGATGTGCTGCAAGTGGCCGAACAGCTCGGCTGGAAACGTTTTGCATTACTTGGTCACTCCCTCGGCGCGATCGTTTCGGTAGTGCTGGCGGGCGCCTTGCCCGAGCGGGTCACGCACCTGGGATTGATCGACGGTGTGATCCCGCCGACGGCCACCGGCGAGAACGCCGCCGAGCGCCTGGGCATGGCGTTGCAGGCCCAGTTGAGGCTGCAAGACAAGCGCAAGCCGGTGTACGACACGCTTGAGCACGCGGTGGAAGCCCGCATGAAAGGCGTGGTGGCGGTCAGCCGTGAAGCCGCGCAATTGCTGGCCCAGCGCGGGTTGATGCCGGTGCCGGGCGGTTATACCTGGCGCAGTGACAGCCGCCTGACCCTGGCTTCGCCGATGCGTCTTACAGAAGAACAGGCCATGGCTTTCGTCCAGCGCGTGTCGTGCCCGACGCAACTGGTGGTCGCCGAGGACGGCATGCTGGCGAAACATTCCGAATTGCTTTCCCGGCTGACGTTCAAGGTCGACTGCCTGCCCGGTGGCCATCATTTACACGTGAATGATGAGGCGGGCGCGGTTCTTGTTGCAGACTGTTTCAATCGGTTCTTCTCCGCGCCTTGACTTGAACCAGGCAACTGCCGAGGCTGGGCGGATCCAAAAGGAGCCAATCATGAACAATCTCGACACCGCTGCAACCCGCCCTGGCCGGGGTTTGCCGATCCGATGAGCCTGCCAAAGGGATGTATCCGTATTCTGGGGCTCTGCTGTTTCAGCCCGCTCGTATTCGCCGCCGATGTGCCGGGCAGCCAGGACCTGCCGGGCGTGGCCCGCCCGGTCGACGCGCAAATTGTCGACTACCGCGCACCCGAAGAGCGTGAGCGCATTTACCCCATGGGCGCGATCCGCAAGATCAGCGGCCAATTGCGCTACGAAGGCCAGGCCACCGCACGCGGCAACGTCACCGCCATTACCTACGAACTGCCTGCCGAACACCCCTCCAGTGCCGCGTTCACCGCCACCCGCGAAGCGTTGCAGGCCCAGGGCGCGCAGTTGCTGTTCTGGTGCCAGGCCCGCGACTGCGGAGAAAGCAGCCTGTGGGCCAACGAAGTGCTGGGCAACGCAAAACTGGTGGGCGCCGACGGCCAGCAGGAATTTTTGCTGCTGCGCCGTGCGGCCCCGCAGGACAACGACCTGATCGCGCTGTACGGCATTACCCGGGGCAACCGCCGCGCCTACCTGCACGTGGAACACATGGAGGCGAGCGCGCCCTTGGGCGACTTGTTGCCCACGTCAAACACGCTGTTGCGCGAGCTTAAAAGCACCGGCGAGCTGGATTTGCCGGCACTGAGCGGCGCGCCCGATGCCACCTGGCTGACGTTGATTTCCCGTGGGCTGAACCTGGACGCCACCTTGCGGGTCAGCCTCACCGGCCCCAGCGCCGAAGCCTGGCGCCAGGGCCTGATTGACCAAGGCGTGCGGGCCGCGCGCATGGAAACCGGCACCGATCAGGCCAAGGGCCTGCACCTGCATCTGATACGCTGAGCGCCGCAAGGGCGAACGGACCCGCGCCGTTCGCCTAACCTCTTCCTCTACCGACGTCTTTTCGAGAACCTACATGCTCAATAACGATCGCCTGCTGGTGCAGATCCTGCTCCTGGTGCTGTTTGGCGCCAGCTTCTGGGTGATGGCACCGTTCTGGTCGGCGCTGTTCTGGGGGGCGGTACTGGCGTTTGCCAGTTGGCCATTGATGCGCCTGCTCACCCGTGCGCTGGGCGGGCGCGAATCCCTGGCGGCGGGCATTTTGACCCTGGGCTGGATCTTGTTGGTGGCGGTGCCGCTGGTGTGGGTGGGGTTCAACCTGGCCGATCACGTGCGCGATGCCGTGGGCTTGATCAAGGACATCCAGGTCGACGGCCTGCCCGCAGCGCCGACCTGGCTGGCGGCGATTCCGTTTGTCGGCGACCGCCTGGTGGCGATGTGGGACAGCATCGACCAACAAGGCGCGGCGCTGATGGTCAGCCTCAAGCCCTACCTGGGGCAGGTGGGGAACTGGCTGCTGGCGCGCAGCGCACAGATCGGCGGCGGGATCCTGGAGTTGACCCTGAGCCTGGTGTTTGTGTTCTTTTTCTACCGGGACGGCCCGCGCCTGGCCATGTTCGTGCACCGTCTACTGGAGCGCCTGATCGGCCAGCGCGCCGGTTATTACCTGGAACTGGTGGCGGGCACCGTGCAGCGGGTGGTCAATGGTGTGATCGGTACGGCGGCGGCCCAGGCATTGCTGGCGCTGATCGGCTTTCTGATTGCCGGTGTGCCGGGCGCGCTGGTGCTGGGCATCGCCACCTTTTTGCTCAGCCTGATCCCCATGGGGCCGCCGCTGGTGTGGATCCCGGCCACGGCGTGGATGGCCTGGAAGGGCGACTACACCTACGCGGTATTTCTGGGGGTATGGGGCACGTTCATCATCAGCGGCGTGGACAACGTGCTCAAGCCGTACCTGATCAGCCGTGGCGGCAACCTGCCGTTAGTGATCGTGCTGCTGGGAGTGTTCGGCGGGCTGATTGCCTTTGGTTTCATCGGCTTGTTTATCGGGCCGACCTTACTGGCGGTGGCCTACAGCCTGCTGATGGACTGGAGTACCAGCCAAGCGCAGAACCGGAGCGAAGATCGCCCCGGTAACTGACGCGCCAGCCATTACGCCCGGGGCAGCCACAGCACCGCAGTCAGGCCGCCCCCCGGCGTTTCTTCCAGGCTCAGCTTGCCGCCCAGGCGCTCCACCGCTTCCCGGGAAATGGTCATGCCCAGGCCCACGCCGCCCGAGTTGCGGTTGCGTGAGCCTTCCAGCCGATAAAACGGTTCAAACACCGCCTCGCGCTTATCTGCCGCAATCCCCGGCCCGTGGTCGATCACCCGCACGGTCAGGGCTTGCGGGCTGTCCTGCAACTCGATGGTGGCGGTGCCCGCGTAGCGCAAGGCATTGTCGATCAGGTTGTTCAGGCACGAGCGCAGGGCCATCGGCTGCACTTGCAGCGGCGCGCAATTGCCACTGCACTGCACGTCGGAGCCACGGTCCTGGGCGTTCTCGCTCAACGACTCCACCAGCGCCTGCACGTCCAGCCAGTGCCGGGTTTCGCTGGTGCGTTGTTCGTGCAGGTAGCTCAGGGTGGCGTCGAGCATGCCGATCATGTCGTCCAGGTCCTGGCGCATCTGGCCTTGCAGCTTGGTGTCTTCGATCTGTTCCAGGCGCAACTTGAGGCGCGACAACGGCGTGCGCAAGTCATGGGAGACGGCCCCCAGCATGCGCGCACGTTGGGTCACCTGCTCGCGGATGCGTTTTTGCATGATGTTGAACGTCGAGGCGGCCTGGCGCGCTTCCCGTGGCCCGGACTCATTGAGCGGCGGGCTGTCCAGGTCGACACTCAGGCGCTCGGCGGCGGCGCTCAGGCGTTGGATCGGCCGGCTGAGCAGCTTGGCGCCGTACCACGCCGCGATGATCAGGGAAATAAACTGAAACGTCAGGGGCACCAACGGGCCACCAAATCGGGGGCGCGGGTGCTTTTTGTGCAGCGGTGTCAGGCTGCCGTCAGCTTGCTCGACAAAGGCTTCCCGGGGCGGCGGCGGTGGCGGGCCGTAATAGTGGAACCAGAAGATCGCCAATACATGGGCCAGCACAATCGCCACCAGCAACACGCCGAACAGGCGTCCGAACAACGTGTTGAAGACGTTGCGCATCAACCGATGTCCTTGGCGTCGAACAGGTAGCCTTCGCCGCGCACGGTCTTGATCAACTGCGGCGCCTTGGGGTCATCCCCCAGTTTTTGCCGCAGGCGCGACACCAGCAGATCGATGCTGCGATCAAACGCCTCGATGGACCGGCCACGGGCGGCGTCCAGCAATTGCTCGCGGCTCAGCACCCGGCGCGGGCGCTCGATAAACACCCACAACAGGCGAAACTCGGCGTTGGACAGCGGCACCACCAGGCCATCGTCGGCCACCAGTTGGCGCAGCACGCTGTTGAGGCGCCAGTTGTCGAAGCGGATATTGGCGCGTTGTTCGGTGCGGTCGTCGCGCACCCGACGCAGGATGGTCTGGATGCGCGCCACCAGTTCCCGTGGCTCAAATGGCTTGGCCATGTAGTCGTCGGCGCCCAGTTCCAGGCCGATGATGCGGTCGGTGGGCTCGCAACGGGCGGTCAGCATCAGGATCGGGATCTCCGATTCGGCCCGCAGCCAGCGGCACAGCGACAGGCCGTCTTCGCCCGGCAGCATCAGGTCGAGCACCACCACGTCGAAGGTTTCGGCCTGCATGGCCTGGCGCATGCCCGCGCCATCGGTCACGCCGCTGGCAAGGATGCCAAAGCGCGCCAGGTAATCGATCAGCAGTTCACGGATCGGCACGTCGTCATCGACGATCAGCGCGCGGGTGTTCCAGCGTTTGTCGTCGCCGCAAGTCATGCTTTTTTGATCGTCATTGAGCGCAGGGGAGGAGGTTTGCATAGTGCGATCATCTGCCTGGGTAGGCCGCAGCGCCTGGGGGGCCGCAGCAAAGTTGTCTCGTTGAGCATAGGCGCCTGGCGTGCGGGCTGAAAGTGCCGGCGTGTCCTACACCCGCGCAAGGCTAAGCTTTGGGGGTGTTGCAGGCATGTCGTGAATGTATCGAGTCTGGTACACAAGCGCAAAAGCCCGCAGCAGAGCCTTATGCTGCTATTTACCGATCATCGGATCCCGCAACGGCGCAGCTTGCGCTACAATCCGCGCCGATTTCGACTTGCCTGAGAGCCCATTCCAATGTCCGTCTGCCAGACTCCTATCATCGTCGCCCTGGATTACCCCACCCGTGACGCCGCACTGAAGCTGGCCGACCAGTTGGACCCCACGCTCTGCCGGGTCAAGGTGGGCAAGGAACTCTTCACCAGTTGCGCCGCAGAAATCGTCGGCACCCTGCGTGACAAGGGTTTTGAAGTGTTCCTGGACCTTAAATTCCACGACATTCCCAACACCACCGCCATGGCGGTGAAGGCGGCGGCCGAGATGGGCGTGTGGATGGTCAACGTCCACTGCTCCGGCGGCCTGCGCATGATGAGTGCCTGCCGCGAAGTGCTGGAACAGCGCAGCGGCCCCAAGCCTTTGCTGATCGGTGTGACCGTGCTCACCAGCATGGAGCGTGAAGACCTGGCCGGTATTGGCCTGGACATCGAGCCCCAGGAGCAAGTGCTGCGCCTGGCGGCCCTGGCGCAAAAAGCCGGCCTGGACGGCCTGGTGTGCTCGGCACTGGAAGCCCAGGCCTTGAAAACCGCGCACCCGTCGCTGCAACTGGTGACCCCGGGGATTCGCCCGGCGGGCAGCGCCCAGGACGACCAGCGACGCATCCTCACCCCGCGCCAGGCACTGGACGCCGGTTCCGATTACCTGGTCATCGGCCGTCCGATCAGCCAGGCGGCCGACCCGGCCAAGGCGCTGGCGGCAGTGGTCGCCGAAATCGCCTGACTGTCACCGCGCTAAACCGTGGGCGCGTACCCGCTCCCACGGCCGCTGTGTCAGTTGACCTTGAGCACCAACTTGCCGAAATTCTCGCCGTTGAACAGTTTCATCAGCGTCTCCGGGAATGTCTCCAGCCCCTCCACAATGTCTTCTTTGCTCTTGAGCTTGCCCTGAGCCATCCAGCCTGCCATTTCCTGTGCGGCGCTCGCGTAGTGGGCCGCGTGGTCGGTCACTACAAAGCCTTCCATGCGCGCCCGGTTGACCAGCAATGCCAGGTAGTTGGCCGGCCCCTTCACCGCCTCCTTGCTGTTGTACTGGCTGATGGCACCGCAAATCACCACCCGCGCCTTTAATGCCAGGCGGCTCAGCACGGCGTCCAGAATGTCGCCGCCGACGTTGTCGAAATACACATCCACGCCTTTGGGGCACTCGCGCTTGAGCCCGGCGAGCACATCTTCGTGCTTGTAATCGATGGCCGCATCGAAGCCCAGCTCATCCACCAGGTATTTGCACTTGTCGGCGCCGCCCGCAATGCCCACCACCCGGCAACCCTTGATCTTGGCGATCTGCCCGGCAATGCTGCCCACCGCCCCGGCCGCGCCGGAAATCACCACGGTGTCACCGGCTTTCGGGGCGCCTACCTCCAGCAGGGCAAAATAGGCGGTCATGCCGGTCATGCCCAGTGCCGACAAGTAAACCGGCAGGGGCGCCAGTTTCGGATCGACCTTGTAGAAACCTCTTGGCTCGCCGAGGAAGTAATCCTGCACGCCGATGGCGCCGTTGACGTAGTCGCCCACCGCAAATTTGGGGTGGTTCGAGGCAATGACCTGGCCTACGCCCAGCGCTCGCATGACCTCGCCAAGGCTCACCGGCGGGATGTAGGACTTGCTCTCGTTCATCCAGCCGCGCATGGCCGGGTCCAGTGAAAGGTACTCGTTGCGCACCAGCACCTGCCCATCGGCCGGGGTGCCCAGCGGTATTTGCTGATAAGTGAACGTGTCCCGCGTGGCGGGCCCGACCGGGCGTTTGGCGAGCAGAAATTGGCGATTGGTCTGGGCAGTCATGGCAGGGACTCTTTAAAAAGTGAACCTTGAGTGATAGCCCTTAGAGGCAGAAGGGGCAAGCCAGACGGTCGGTGCGAATGCCCATCGATCCAGCTCAATGATAGTCAGCCGGTAGGGCTTATCACTGCAACGCATGAAGTATCAACCGGCCTTTTGATAGTGCTGACACGGGCATGGCGCGGCTGGCTAGACTCGGCGTACCCATCCGCTTTATCCGAGGAGCTTGCATGAGCATGACATTTTCCGGCCAGGTCGCCCTGGTGACCGGTGCCGCCAACGGTATTGGCCGCGCCACGGCGCAGGCGTTCGCCGCCGAAGGCTTGAAAGTAGTGGTGGCCGACCTGGACGCCGAAGGCGGTGAAGGCACGGTCGCTTTGATCCGCCAGGCGGGCGGTGAAGCGGTGTTCGTGCGCTGCAACGTGACTGTAGAAGCGCAGGTGCAAAACCTGATGCAGCAGACCGTGGCCACCTATGGCCGCCTGGACTACGCCTTTAACAACGCGGGTATCGAGATCGAGAAGGGCAAGCTGGCCGACGGCAGCCTGGATGACTTCGACGCCATCATGGGGGTCAACGTCAAGGGCGTGTGGCTGTGCATGAAGTACCAGTTGCCGCTGTTACTGGCGCAAGGCGGCGGGGCGATCGTCAATACCGCCTCCGTCGCCGGGTTGGGGGCGGCGCCGAAGATGAGTATTTACGCGGCGTCCAAGCACGCGGTGATCGGCCTGACCAAGTCGGCGGCGATCGAGTATGCGAAGAAGAGCATCCGCGTGAACGCCGTGTGCCCGGCGGTGATCGATACCGACATGTTCCGGCGCGCCTACGAGGCCGACCCGAGAAAGGCCGAGTTCGCCGCGGCCATGCACCCGGTAGGCCGTATCGGCAAGGTCGAGGAAATTGCCAGCGCGGTGCTGTACCTGTGCTGTGATGGCGCAGCCTTTACCACCGGCCAGGCCTTGGCGGTGGACGGTGGCGCAACGGCCATTTAGGACCTGATGCCCGCGGCATGCAGAAAAGCCTTGGCAGCGCTGTGAGGCTTTTCCGCAGGTGGCCAGATGCCGCGCCCGAATGTGTATCACCAGGTAAATAATCTAATTAAATCAACGATTTAATAAATATTGGCAGGCGTTGCCTACAGCCTTCTGTGCTTAACTGTTTTGGGTTAAATGACAACAGTTGAAGTGAGTGGCTCATGGATTTAGGCATCGATCGACAAGCCCTTGTACCGGTAGTGCAGCAAATCGTCAGCGCGTTGGCCGGGTGGATTCGCCAAAGCGGCGTGAGCCCCGGGACGCGTTTGCCCTCTGTGCGGCAGTTGGCCCATGACAACCTGCTGAGCCAGTCCAGCGTCATCCAGGCCCTTGAGCGAATGGTGGCCGAGGGCATGCTGACAGCGCGCCAGGGGTCGGGGTTTTTCATTGCCGAATCGGCCGGCCTGGCGCGCGAAAGCCCGTGGTATGAAGGCGCCGAGCAAGGCTGGGGCGCCTTTACCGACAACCGGCTGGGGGAGTTGAAACTGGGGTGCGGCTGGCTGCCCGACGCCTGGCGCGAAAGCGACGACCTCAACTACGCAATACGCGAAGTCGCCCGCACCGACACCGCCGGGCTCTTCAATTACAGCACGCCGTTGGGCCTGCCTGCCCTGCGCGAGCAACTGTTCAAGCGATTGAGCCACATCCACGTGGCTGCCAGCGTCGACCATATCCTCACCACCGGCGGCGCGAGCCATGCCCAGGACCTGCTGATACGCACACTGCTCAAGGCCGGAGACAGCGTGGTGGTGGAGCAGCCGGGCTACGCCAACCTGTACCGTCAACTGGCGTTCCATGGGGTGAAGCTTTTGGCGGTCCCGCGTACCCGGGGCGGCCCCGACCTGCTGGCGCTCGAAGCCCTGCTGCGCGAGCATCGGCCCAAATGCCTGTTTATCAGCAGCCTGTATCACAACCCCACGGGCACCAGCCTGGCGCTGCCCGTGGCCGAGCGGTTGTTGCAACTGGCGCAGAGCCTGGACTTTCTGATTATCGAAGAAGACGTCTACGGTGACTTGCAACCGGCCACGTGCACCCGGCTTGCCGCCTTGCCCCACCACGACCGGGTGATTTACGTGTCGAGTTTTTCCAAGACCCTGAGCAGCGCCCTGCGTGTGGGCTACCTCACGGCCAGCGCTGCGATCATTGCGCAGTTGCTCAAGGTCAAGACATTGACCGGCATGGGCACCTCCCGGTTTGCCGAGGCGGTGGTGGCCACCGTGTTGGCCAATGGCACGTACCGTAAAGGGGTACAGCGCCTGCGTCGGCGCCTGAGCGAGCAGATGGCCATGACCCTGCAGGTGCTGGAGGACGAAGAGTGGGAAGTGTTCGCGGTGCCGGCCGGGGGCATGTTCCTGTGGGCCCGGCCGGGTACGGGCGACCGTGCGAGCCTGCCGTCCCGGGCGCGGCGGCTCGGGGTGTTGCTGTCGCCGGGGGCGTTGTTCAGCCCGAGCGGGGAGCCGAGCGACTGGCTGCGCATCAACGTGGCCTACGCCGGGGACCCGCGTGCGCTGGCGCTGTTCAAGGCAGCGGGCCCCGCAGGATCGACCTCCACCGTTCTGAAAACGACGAACATATAGCTTTTTGCCATTATTGTGGCGCCAAACGCTTGTGCTCAGGGCCTGCGGGTTGCGACTCTCGCGGCATGAAAACGGGCTGGCGGCATCCGCCATGGCAAGAGGATCAGGTGCAATGATAACGGCCGTGCAACGACGTTTTGCCAACCTGGGGATGGCGAAAAAGCTGGGCGTGGGTTTCGTCCTGGTGCTGCTGTTGACGGCGCTGGTGGCGGCCATCGGGGTGTGGTCGCTGAACACCGTCGGGCAGCGGTTTGCCGACCTCAAGGCCATGTCCGCGCTCGACAGTGGTTTACTCAAGGTGCGGTTGATCGAGCAAGACTACGCGCTGCACGCCGACCCCAAGTCGGTCGATGCCCTGCACCAGAGCGTCGAGGCCCTGGCCGCCGAGGCGGCTGACCTCAAGACGCGCTCGTCTGCCAACGTCAAGGTGATGAGCGATGTGGAGCAGGCCCTGGCCGCTTACCGCAAGGCGTTTGACGAGTTCGTGGAGCTGACCCAGGCCAAGGACCTGGCCCTTGAAATGGCCAGTTGGTCGGTGTCCAGCGTCGCCAATAACCTTGACGTGCTGCAAGCTGGCCTGGCGGATGACGGTGCGTATGCCCTCAAGGACAGCCAGGGCAAAGAGGGCGCCGAATTTATCGAGCAAGCGGGGCAAGTCAGTCAGGTTTCGCGGCTGATGTTGCAGGCCATGAACGAAGCCCGCGCCCGCTTGGACCAGAGCCGCAAGGGCGAGGATGACAACGCCGGGCAAGGCAAGATCGAGCAGGCCGACCAGGCGTTGGCCCAGCTCGAACAACTCAAGACCGCGGTGAAAGACGCTGGCTACCAAACCGTGCTGAACGAGGTGGCCGGGCACATTGCGGCCTTTGGCGAGAAGCTGGGCGAGTACACCGGGCTGCTGGCTCAGGAAAAAGGCGTGTACCAGCAACTGCGCGAGCGCGCCGACCAGGTGGTCAACCGGGTCAACCAGGCTTATGACGCAGAAGATGAGTCCATGCAGGCGCAATTGAAGAAAAGCGCCTGGCTGATCATCGGCTCTGCCGCGCTGGCGTTGTTAGTGGGGTTGCTGGCGGCGTGGGTGATCACGCGGTTGATCGTCGCGCCGCTGCGCAGTGTGATCGCGGTGGCCCAACGGATTGCCGCCGGTGACCTCAGTGGCCGGGTGGAGGTGACCCGTCGCGATGAAATGGGCCAACTGATGCAGGCGATGCAGCAGATGGGCAACGGGTTGAGCCAGATGGTCAGCGGGTTGCAGGCGGGCATTGAGCAATTGGCCAGTTCTGCTCATTCGCTGTCAGGCGTGACCGAACAGACCAATGTCGAAGTCAGCAGCCAAAAAGAAGAAACCGAGCAAGTGGCCACTGCCATGCACCAGATGGCAGCCACGGTTCATGACGTGGCGCGCAACGCCGAAGAAGCGGCGCTGGCGGCGCAAACGGCAGACGAGAAGGTCGAGACTGGCCAGCAGGTGGTGCGTCAGAGTTTGCAGCGCATCGAGGCGCTGTCCACCTCCGCCACCTCGGCCAGCACCAGCATCGAAAGCCTGAGCGCCGAGATCCAGAACATCGGGGCGGTGCTGGATGTGATCAAAAGTGTTGCCGAGCAAACCAACCTGCTGGCGCTGAACGCGGCCATCGAGGCGGCGCGGGCGGGCGAGCAGGGCCGTGGTTTTGCGGTGGTGGCCGATGAAGTGCGCGCACTGGCGCGGCGCACGCAGCAATCGACCGAAGAAATCGAGCGGTTGGTCAGCACCCTGCGCAGCGCGGCGCAGTCCTCGGTGCAGCAGATCAAGCAGAGCGGCGAGTTGGTCAAGCTGGCGGTCAGCGATGCGCTGGAAACCGAAAGTGCCCTGGGTAGCATTGCGGCGGCGGTGTCGTTGATTCAGCAGATGAACCAGCAGATCGCCGCGGCCGCCGAGCAGCAAAGCTCCGTGGCCGAAGAGATCAACCGCAGTGTGACCAGCATCCGCGCAAGTGCCGATCAATCGGCAATCAGCATGCAAGGCAACGCCGCGTCGAGCATTGAGCTGGCGCAATTGGGCACGGAGCTTAAAGGGATGGTCGGGCATTTTCGCCTGTGATCGCCGCAAGGGGGCGGCGATCACAGGGCAGGGGCGTCAGGCGTTGTTGGCGAGGAACGTCAGCAAGGCTTCGTTGACGAACTCGGGGTTTTCCCGGCTGGAAATATGCCCTGCGTTCGGGATCAGCACCAGGTCGCAGCCGATCAGCTCGACCATTTCCCGGGCTTCTGCCGGTGGGCGGGGCTTGTCTTGCTCGCCGCACATCACCAGGGTGGTGTCGCTGTTCAGGCGCGGCAGTTGGTCCAGCACGTCACTGCGGCTGAAAATCAACCGGCCCAGCGGCACGATGCTACTCAACAGGCGCTCTTTGGGGAGGGCCTTCAGGGCCGCGCGAAAATCCTGGTAAAGCGCCGATTGCCGATCGATGCCCGGGCGGAAAAAGATCGGTGCGACCACATCCAGCAACGGTTCTGGAATGGCACCGGCGTCTTCGATCATCTTGAACAGCGAGAAGTAATACTGGCGCGTGGCCTCCGGCTCGGCGCCGAGGTAGGTGTCCATCAGCACCAGGCTGTTGATGCGCTGTGGCGCCTGCAAGGCGAGGCGGGCGCCCCACATACCGCCGACCGACAAGCCCACCAGGTTGACCTGCTCTATTTGCAAGTGGTCCAGCAACGCCAGCGTCTGGCGCGCCAGGTCGTCCAGCGACGCCGTGCCCTGGGGCAGTTGACCGGACTCACCGTGGCCCCACAGCTCGGGAACGATGACGCGGTATTGCTGCGACAAGGCCTGAACCTGTGGCGCCCACATGTCGTGGCCCCACAGGTAGCTTGAGCCGAGTAGGACGGCCGGGCCGGTGCCCTGGTCGAGGTAGTGCAGCGGTTGTCCATCAAGGGTGACAATAGGCATGGAAGTGGCCTTCAGGTTCACGGAGTGAGGGGCACTTTTTTACGCTAGTCGAGGGCGTGGGGATAGATGCGAAGTGATGGCACTGTCACAAACTGCCGGGGAGGTTTCGTTATTCAGGCCACGGGTACGGCGGGAGCGCTTGCTCCCGCTTTCAGGCCCACGCCAGAGCTCGTCAAGTCGAGGCGTTGTTTGTTCAGTCGTAAATGGCTTTCTTTTTCCAGTCGGCATCCGCGTCGACCACTTTCAAGCCTTCGGTCAGCTCGTTGACGTCGTCATCGGTCGGCTGGATGTTGGTGAGCACCATGGAATTGGCCCGCGCCAGTTGTTTTTCCAGCAGCTGCAACTGGGCGCTGTAGACCACCGGCTCCGGCTGTTTGCGCAGGTATTGCACGCCGCGCTCGAATGCCAGGCGGGCCTGGCCGGGTTGGCCCTGCTGCAAGGCATGCTGGCCCAGGTTATTGAAGAACTCGATGTGCAGTAACACCAGGATGTGGCGGATTTCGCGGATCCAGTGCTTGGCCTCATTGGCGGGCAAAAAGCCGTCCTGGGCGGCGCGGGTGACTTGGCCGTGCAAGGCTTCCAACAGGAAACGCACGTCCTTGGCCTTGGCTTCGGTCTGGATCGGCGTCGGCGGGTTGTTCACCGGAATCGATTCGCCCTGGGCGACCAGTGCGCCGAGTTCGGTGATGCGCGCCTTGAGCGCCGCGTTGGATTTGTCCAGGCCCAGCAGGCGCTGGTTGACGTTGAGTTCCAGGCGGGTGAGCAGCAATTTGAGCGCCGGGCTCATGAGTTGCCCTGGGAAAGTCTCGGTGATTTCACCGCAGCGACGCAGCCGGTCGTTGAGCTCAACGCGAGTACGGGCCCGTTCCAGTTTGTTGTTTTCCACCACGTGGTTCATGTAGCCAATGGCGATCAGTATTGCGATCCCGGCCAGTACCAGCAGGGTGATCATGAGTGGTGTCACCGGTGTGACCTCTTTATAGGGTTGCGTTGAAGTGTAGTGACTGCGGCAGGGGGCGGATAGGACCGCGCGACCAGTTGCCCAAGTCAGTCTTCTTTATATAGGTAGGCAGTCCCTGCGTAGGTGCACATTGCCATCATTTGCAGGCGCCAACTATAACGCCTTGTTGAACGCCAGAATATAGGCGTCAAAGCCCGGACGGCCAGAATGCCCCCCAAACCCCTTAAAGCACGTCGAAGTCATTGATTTAAATAAATTTATCCTTGGGGGTTGACGACCTTTCAATCCATCCATAGAATGCGCGCCACTTACAGCGTAAAGCACACAGCCAAACGCAGTGAGTAGTGAATGTTGTACGTGTGTCCCCTTCGTCTAGTGGCCTAGGACACCGCCCTTTCACGGCGGTAACAGG